>DATESY010000107.1:0-2158 GCA_035283865.1 Saccharimonadales bacterium (SeqCode) | reverse complement strand
GGAGCATAGTGGCCTACGTGTTCGGGTAACAATATCTCTAACTCCTCAAAGAGGTCAGGCCTGACCACCCCTAATTGAGGTCGAACGTTGTAGGCCTTATGAAAAACTTCTTGGAAGCAAAATATATCAATGTTTTTGGATTGTTCTTTTATAAAATCGTCAAACTCTTTGCCTAATTGTCCGCCCCACGTGTTTAGTGACAGTAGCTTCATGACATCAAGATTAACATACGCTACTATGTCTAATGAACAGCGTCCTAGCTTCGGCAACCACGTTGCACCAATCTGCTCATGCTTGCGTTTTGCTCTATAAGTTCTACAATCTGTATCTATCATGAGCTTTGGTGAAGAATTAACTATAATTAATACTGATTTAATCGGTGAGGTCTTTGATGATTTGATAGCAGCGCCTGCACAGCCCGGGGCGGCCGAGCTTGATAGCTTTGCTTTTATGCAAGGAGAGGTCATAAGGAGCGACCGTCAATTTCCCGTTTTTGCGTTCTTGATGGAAAAGTACAAAGCACATATCCCCGACCTACTTGAGGATGGAATAATGACTGAAGAGCAACTCAAGGGGGTCATGACCGGAATTTACGTGACGCAGATAGTACTCTCTGGCTATGCTGAGCGAGAGGCTCCCGACATCACATTCCCGCCAGAGCCATCCTAGACTCGGCAACCACGCTGCACCACAGATGGGAACATTATGGCCGCTAGAACTTTTTGTTATGATTCAGAATTTTAGTATTGCCTTTCAATGGTTATAGGCATACCATGAAATTAATAGCGGGGTTACAATCTATGATTCGAAAACTACTAGCCGCCTTAGCGTTTATGGTGTTAGTTGTGTTGGGACTTAACCAGGCGCCAGTAAACGCGCAGAGTACTACGAATCAGGCTTCTTATAATTTTGAGTTTTTGGATTTACAGAACAACTACCAACTGCTTTCTACCTACCCCCAGGGCAAGTCGGCCGAGATTGTCGTTGCTAGCCAGAATACTGATGTCAGAAATCTCTTGCCGATATCTCTAGTAATTACCATAAATGATAAGGTATCCTCGCGTGGTACCATCTCCAATAACCCTCAAAGTAACTGCCGGGGCGCCGACGGCTGTTCTATAAAGGGTCCTAATATTACCAGCCTGGGTGAAAAGGATTTATTTAAACTGACTGCCACAGACAAAAACGGCAACCTAGTGGCAACCTATACTCAAGGTGACCAACCCCAAGCCCAAACCCCTGTTAGTCAGTCGACCAAAAAAACTGAGCCGCTGAGTAATACTAATCAGGTTACAGCACAAGCGATTACTTACACTTGGTGGCTCCCCCTAATTTTTGGTTTGGTGTGGCTTGGCCTGTGGGGGTTTGTCGGTCGCCAATGGTGGAATCTGGGCTTTTGGAACTTTAGATGGCCTAGACCAGTCTGGTTCTTCATGCCGCTATTTATGATGGTGCCCTGGCTGTTTTGGGGACTGTTCGGACTCTTTAATATTTGGTGGCCTTGGAATAATGGTTGGTGGTTTTTGGCATGGGGCTTAGGCTTGGGATCTCTCGGGGCTTGGCTATTCTATGGCTGGTGGTGGAGAAGAAAGAAACTAGCTGTTTTTAAGTGGCCGGGCTTTGTGTGGTATTTAATCCCGCTGTTTTGGTTTGTACCATGGTTTTTGTGGTGGCCGTTTAACTGGTTAGTCTGGGGAGGCGGTTGGTTCTGGGCCTGGTGGTGGATGTTCCCGTGGTCTTTCTGGCTGCCTTGGTGGATCATAGTCTACAAAGAAAAAGAAATTTGGCTCTGGAACAAGTTCAGAGGTTAATTAATTCAAACCTGATTGGCTACACTGTGGAATAATCCAGTAGCAGCGTCCTAGCTTCGGCAACAACGCTGCACCATGTTGCTCGTGCTTGCTGTACTTCCCTGCATAATACATACTAAAAATAAAGGAAGGTAAATTTTGGAAGGGCAAAAAGAAACTGAAACATTAAAGCGGCTACACCTAAATCCAGGTGATAAAGTACAGGTCACGACTAAGAACGGTACAGTATACGAAATTGATGTCGGTGACGTAGCTAAGGGTTTATTAAACTCCAGGGTCCATCGCCAGCCGATGGAACCAAAAGACGACTTA
Organism: Saccharimonadales bacterium (SeqCode); assembly: GCA_035283865.1. Classification (GTDB taxonomy): domain Bacteria; phylum Patescibacteriota; class Saccharimonadia; order Saccharimonadales; family UBA10212; genus UBA6824. The sequence continues at coordinate 35 of DATESY010000107.1, read as the reverse complement.
GCCCTACCTGAAATGACTATAGAGCAGGCTTCTGT
>DATESY010000106.1:0-7219 GCA_035283865.1 Saccharimonadales bacterium (SeqCode) | reverse complement strand
CGTAACCCACAACGGTCATATGAAGGCCCTCTTTAGGCTGAAAACCAAGATCGCTAAACTCTGACAGCAGCGGCTCATCAACCATTCGCTCAATTAGACCAGACTCATCTACGTCGACGATAAGTATGCAATTTTTTTTATTGAATCTAATTTCCTGAACTGGCCAAATTGCTTCGTTAGTTTCTTCTGACGGCAATAAAATTCGCTCACGTGGCACAACAACCATTCCGCTCTTATCATGCGGAAAAGTTTCGTCAGCCATTTTTGATCCTTTTTATTTTACCCATAACACTTATTTTTAATATCGCACAGCGTTTATGCTAATGCAAGTATTTTATTGCACAATTAGCGCAGTTCACTAATTAGAAGACTGAGCGCTACTAGCCTATTGGCAGCGGATCTTTCATCAATTTTCTTATTAGCCACAATCACTATGGCCGCCCAAAGGGCTAGGCCAATAAGAACAGTTACGACTATTTTCTTCATCGTTTTTAATATTAGCAGCTGAGCTAGTTTATCCACAACTATAAAGCATAAGCATTATAAAGTATTTGCAAGTGTGTCCAGCCTGGTATATATTGTAGCTACATTTAAGTCGCGACCATTCTGTCATCTCGTGAAAGTCGGCGAAAAGGAGGAACGATGAACCAAGACGAGTTTTAGACCAACCGGTTACGGTTGGTTTTTTGTTTGTAATAACTTTAACGAAAGAAGAAAAAAATGAGCCAAGTTACAACCACTAAAATCCTGCCATGGGGTGAAGAAGTCTACCTGGAAATACCCATAACAAAAAGATCGCAAAACATGTTCTATGCCCGCCACGGCAAGACTGCCGAAGGCCGGGAATACCTAGAATTCTCTAAGTTCGGGCCAAAACCAAACAGCGAAAACGAAAATTACAGCCAAAAGTTACGGATCTATAACCCCTTGCACTGGGCAGCCATTAAAAGCCTGGTGGAAGGTGAGCTATCCAGCTCAATTGGTTGGGACCTAAAGGCTACTCAAAAAAAATTTGAGTCCTTGCTAAAAGCAGAAACAAAGACTAAAAAGCAATAAAATAAAACCTTAAGACAAAAAGGCGGGGTGCTGCGCAAACTAGTGGCACCCCGTTAAGTTTAAAAAAATATCTAGACAACAGCCACCATTAAGCATAAGCTTAACTTATTAATTAAGTGAGGAGAAGGTCATGAAAATGAACGCGTTAGATAAAACCGCCTATGTACTGGTCGTAATCGGTGGTCTTAACTGGGGTTTGATTGGGTTTTTCGAATGGAGCTTCGTTGATGAAATCTTCAGTACCGGTTTAGCCCGTGTCATCTACGCTGTTGTTGGTGTGGCAGCGCTCTACATGGCCTGGCAAATGCTGGTCATGATGGGCAAAGAGGAGAAATCCAAGTCTTAAAGAGGGCCGCAGCTTAGCCGCCCATTATTGCAATTGCAATCTAACTTTACTCTCTTCAGATTGGGCTTGGTGTTTTACTGGTCGGATGAACTGGCTGAAGGGACGTCTTTTGTTGGCGACGGCGCACTGATATTAACAGCGCTATAGCTAAGGGTCATGTCAGTATTGGTACTGGCATCTTTGGCTGTTATACGCCGCAGCAGGTAGTCCTTTGTGTCAAACCAAATGAAACCTTCTGTGTCTAGTTTAGTTGGGTCATTGACTTGGTACTTGTAGCAATTCAAGCTACCGCATTTTTCAGTACCGAGGTTCTTATAGTCGATCTTTTGGCCGTTATCGGCTTTAAAGTCGCCCTTAACAAGCTCCTTCTTCAGGTCGACTGATTCGGGCTTGGTAGCATCGCTTGCGCTGTACTTAAACCATTGTCCATCGCTGTAGTCCTTGGAATATGTGACGCCGTTGTAGGCAATGATGTTGCCTTGCTCTTGGCCGTTTTGCTTAACCACCATAGAACTATTACCTTTAGCGTCGTTAGCTACCTCTAAAACCGAGGAGCCGCTTTCAGATGAAATATTGGCGGTTATTTTGTAATCGCCGACATTGGCGAAGCTGCCGGCAAATTTACAGAACAGCTCGTCGTTAACATCGTTCATACATTTGCTTTGAACATCTTTGTTTATCGAACTTGATGTTTTTGACCCGTCGGTACCGCCGTCTTTAGTAGCCAGCCAGATACCGCCCACGACAACCACCAGAGCGATCAGCGACAAAACTTTATATCTTTTGAAGAACTCGATCATCTTCTGCTCCTCCTAGGACCCCTATTTAATACTGTTCATAATGTACCACGGAATTGACCTAAATCCCATAAAGTGCGTAGAGCAAACCCCTGCCTGATTGTTGAGACTTTTTTTCGCCTGTTTTGTTTTGGACTGTGGTGCTACAATTCACCAAAAGGAGAAGTGATGGATATAGTTCTGGTAAGCCTGCTGTTCGCCAGCTTGGTATTAACGGCTGTTGGGTTTATTAGGCCGAAAACTTTTAAATCTGTTTTTGGGCACAGAACTAAAAGGGCGGTCGTTGGTGGATTCTTTACGCTGTTATCACTAGTTATTTTTGGCCTGATCGGCGTGCTGAATTTAGGAGACAATAACGCCAGAGTCATTACTAAGCCGACTACCGATCAGGACGTACTGTACGGCCAGATGTTCCAGGGTGCACTAGCCGACACTGCCGTCAAATATGCTGAAGCCCAAGTCTACAGCGATGCCTGGTTAAGAGCTAACCCGGCCGAGATGTCGCGTGATGATTGGCTGAAACTCGGCCAGACAGTTAAGGATAAATGGCAGACAGCCGAAGATGCCAGCCAGAACTTTGATGCTATAGCCGCCGCCATGCCCGAATACGCCGAGCCTAAACTCTCTAACGGGAGTAGTTGGCTTTTCCCAAAGGCCTATGCCCTTGATCCGTCATACAAAGAGTTCTATAAACACCGCGACGACATAAAAAAAGATCAAGAGTACATGGACAAGCTCAATACAATTGATGTCGCGCCCCAAGGTGAAAGAGTAAAGACAGCCGCCAAACTGTTTAATACCGACATAGCTCACGCCAAAGCTATTGTTGATAATTTCTATAGTCAGGTCGCCACCAACGCTGTCGATTACGCTAATATGTCCGGGCAGGCGGCAGTAGCCTCCCAAGTCATCGCCACCGGTAGCAATATAGCCTTGTTTGTCGCCGGGCTTTCGACCGGTGCCAGTGAACTGGCCCTACTAGGTAGCGCCCAGAAACTGGCTAACGCTGTCAATATAATCACCACCTCAATCGCCGGGGCTAATTTAACACTTGATATTGTCCAAAACGGCGCGGATCTCGGTCTATTTAGTAAAGAGACCGGTGCAACATTCGCTAAAGCCAAAGACGCGGCGTTTTTGAAATATGCCAACACGCTCATCAGTATCAAAGACCTGGGTAAGGCCTTGTCTAATTTTGCGCAGATCAAAAAAGCAATGAGCGACGCTTCCGGTAAACTTAGTTTAGATTCTATTAAAAAATTCATGGGCAAGGGCGACGAGGTCAAAAAAGTTGCCGACAATTTGAAAGAAAATGGCATTGGCAATATGCAGACGCTTTATGACTGGACCAGTTGGGCCGGCGACAAAACCACAGATATTGCCAAGCTCTTCCAGGAACCTGGCACTTCTACAATCGGCCTAAACACTACCGACCTCAGCCAAATCAACCAGACTTTGCCTATGGTAAAACTGGATGCCAACAATGGCGTGCCCATAGCCCTGATTGCCCAGACCGTTCCCGGACTATTTGCGCCCTACACCGCGCCGGCTTCGTCCACCCAGGCGCCAGCCTCCGAAGCACCAGCGACAGTGAAGATTATTAAGGCTTGTTCCGCGGGGCAGCTTACGTCATATACAGATTGTGGTACCGGACAAAAAGTTTCTAAGGAATGGGGTTATGGCAGAGCGCGGGCAAGCGTCGGGTCCAGCGGAACAAGTTTTACGCCGAAGATTTCTGGTGGCAGGGGTACTTATCAGTTTACTGTTTGGCTTGATAACGGTGAAAGTCTAACCATAGCCAATTATAACGGTCCGACCAACGTAGCGTCACTGACAGAAGAAGCCATAAGCCTTGGTTGGACAATATCAGGTGGTACGGTTTACGTCCCAGGTGCTCGCTAATCAATTATTATGGATATAAAATTCTTCCCTTCCGGTTCTGCCGGCTCGGCCAGCGGCAGCATCAGCCTTTATAAATAAACTTAAAACTTGTACTAAAAACAGCTAAAACATAAGCGGCTTGCACAGGCGTTGTGAGCGGTGCTACACTAACCCAATAAGTCATTTAAAAGGATAAGCTCATGAAATCTTCAAATCAAAACGGCTTCACCCATCTAGCCATTGCAGCGACTATTGTCGTGCTGGCGGCTATTGGTGGCGTCGGTTACTACGTATTAACTAAAAACGATTCTAGGAGTACCCCAAGCAGTTCAACAAGCAGCTCGTCAAGTTCTAGCCAATCGGCTGATGAAAAAGCCGTCAAGACTGCCGCCAAAGAACACTTTGCTTTGGTTTACCAGAAGAAAATCGAAGAGGCCTATAAAGTCACCTGCCAGGAATTCAAGGACCTGTTGGCCTATTCTAAATTCCAGTCAAATTTAAACACGCCTGGCTTTCAGACCATAGACCTTTCAGCAGTCGAATATACATCTGTTGATGTCCGTAACAACCAAGCCAAGATTAGCGGCTCAGTTGGACCGCTGGACCCAAACTCCACCTTGTATGTCAGCCTGCTTAAGAAAAGCAACCAATGGTGCATCTACGGCTACGAATTTCAATAAACTAGAGAATCAATATATTGTGGCTGGTAAAAATCAAAACGGCTTTCATCTGACAATCATTATTCTAGTAGCTCTAGTCTTGGCGGTGGCCGGATTAGCCGCCTGGCGGGTTTTTCGTAAAAATGACCAGTCCCAAGCATCCACCACTGCCAGCCAAGCTGCCTCTGGCCAAACCACCAGTAAAAAAATAGACAAGATCGATACCGCCCAGCTTAAATTCGACCAATCAGCCTCAGCGACAGATCCGATTGGCGACCGTAATGGGCCGTTTTATCATGATGTATACACAGCCACCTCTACCGACGGCGTCCATTTTAATCCCACTGGTAACAAAGTTGCCGAACACGCCTCGGTGCCCGACGCTATCAGGCTACCGTCTGGTCAACTGGTAGTTTATAGCGTAGACGGCGGTGGCCGCTCCGCTTCTGGCGTTTTAATAGCCGTATCTGGAGATAACGGCAAAAGTTGGAAAACAGGCTCAGCCCAAGTTAGCAAAGACCGCTTGGGCCAAGCCGGCGCCGATCCCCAAGCTGTCTTAACAGACAGTGGCCAACTGCGCCTTTACTATGTAGTTTTTCCCGGCAAGCCCGTACCGGGCCAGCCACCAAGTACGGATTCAGTCAATAAAGTTTACAGCGCTACTTCCGCCGATGGCCTTAATTTTACAGAAGAGCAGGGGGTGCGTTTTGAATATAGCCAGATCACTGATCCGGATGTCATTAAAATCGGCAGTACCTGGTTTATGTACGCCGCCCAAGGCCAAAAACAAATCTATGCGACTGCGACTGACGGACTCAGTTTCAGCTACAAGGGGACGATTCGGGACAAAGGCTCAGTCTCCAAGACCGTGCCGGTAGGCGGCACTTATCGCCAGTTTTACTGCGCCCAGGGCATCACCAGCGAGATCAGCACGGACGGTATCACTTGGCAAAACCCAACACCTAGCTTGCCAGCCCCGGTCGGAAAAATTATCTGCGACCCGTCTCCGCTGCAGCTTGATGACAATAGTTGGCTGATGATTTACAAACTAGCTTCAGCGAATCAATAACATGACAACCTCAGCTCAAAAAGGCTTTAGTCATCTGATATTAATACTCGCAGTAGTTGTCCTGAGCATAATTGGTTTTGCCGGTTGGCGAATTTATGAAACTAAATCAAAAAGTGCAACGACGTTTCAGGTTACAAATTCTAGCTCAGGAGCGGTTGAAAAGGTTACATGGGCTCGGACAACCGACGGTTGGAAGGTTAGTGGCACACCTCCAGCGTGCCCAAACCCGCTGGTGAAATTACCGGTTGATATCAGCCAGGCAACATCAATCCTCTACCCAGGACAAACTAGAGGTGGCGACTTTAAGCCTCATGGCGGCTTCCGGTTTGATATCCAAAAAGATAACAGTGTCACGGTTACCGCACCATTAGATGCTGAGCTGGTATACGCCTCCCGCTATATAGAGATGGGCGAGCTACAATACATGTTTGATTTCATCGCGCCCTGCGGCTACACCTATCGCTTCGACCACTTACTGGCAGTTGGGCCCAAATTCCAGACAGTGGTCGATCAATTACCAGAGGCCAAAGAAAATAACTCCAGAACTAGCACAGTTAGCCCAAGTGTGCCGGTGAAGACCGGTGAAACCATTGCCACGCAAATAGGCATGAATCAGAACAGGTTAAACGTGTTTTTCGATTGGGGGTTATACGACATGCGGTCCAAGAACCAGGCTTCGCAGGATGGGGCATGGGCAGCCGCCCATAATTTCCCAAATGCCCAGCACGGCGTTTGTTGGTTTGACTTCCTAAGCGCTGAAGATGAAGCGAAAGTCAGAGCTCTGCCGGCTTCTGATTCCGACAGCGGCTCGACCAGCGCTTTCTGTAAATAATTTTTCCTTAAAGTCTTTACACTCTACTTCAATACTGCGCGGTAGATACCTTTTTGGTGTCCGCCGTAGTACATATTCCAGGTATCGTTAATTTTTATCAGTGTCGGGTCACCGGGCGGATTTTCCGGAAACATTTTCGGCGAATTACCGGATTGGTTGGTATATACAAACTTTGGTTCGCTGAACTCACCATCGGCGTAAGTGCTTTCATAGACGCCGGCGTAGCTCCAGAAGAATAGCTTGACCGACCCATCGTCCCATTTTGGAACAATTTCCGGACCGTCGGCCAGGCCCTGAAGCGTTGAGTTGCGGCTATCAATGGCCAAGCCTTTCTTCTCAAAGCTTAAGCCATCCTTGGATATTGCCCTCAAAAATAGCTGCGTACTTTTATTCGGTACCTGGTCACTATATGCCTGATTTATTGTGCCACGGTAAACCATCAAATACGTACCGTCGCTTAAGAGCTCAACAGTCGGTGCGGCTACATTATCGAAGTTAAGACCCAGGGAATTAACAGCATCAACACGAGTGCCCGCCTCATCTTTCCAGCTTAACCCATCACTGGACACGGCACTTTTA
>DATESY010000105.1:0-2142 GCA_035283865.1 Saccharimonadales bacterium (SeqCode) | reverse complement strand
CTAGAAGCGATAGTGCCTGGCGCTAAAGCCCGCCAAAAAGAAGTAAAACTACACAAACCACGTATCCAACCAATATAACCCCTTGCTAAAGATGTCAGTGTCTGCTAGTATTTACACAAGCCGACCTACTCTAGCTAGAGTAGGTTTTTGCATTAAGGAGAGATTAAGTGGCTAAAGACAAGGTCCGCATACGCAAGGCGCCTACAACCAGTGAGCAGGCTGAAGCTAAGACTAGTGCTCAGCCACTAAAGCCTTCGGTTGTTAAAAATATGCCACCTAGAATTGGCCTAGGCCGAACCATCGGGAGATTAGGGGCGGTTATCTTTCGACCGCTGAAACCCCTGCTGCGGCCACTGCGCCTTCTGGTACCGACCTACTTCATTAACTCCTGGCGTGAAGTCCGGCAAGTCAGCTGGCCCAACCGTCGTGAAACTTGGCGACTAACTCTAGCCGTGTTCATTTTCGCTATCGTCTTCGGTGCTTTAGTGGCCGCTGTCGACAAAGGCCTGGATGAACTATTTAAGAAAGTAATACTCAAGCAATAAGGATAAACAGTGGCCAAAAGATATGATTCGACTAAACACTGGTACGCCATCCATACCTATAGTGGCTATGAGGAGAAGGTAGCTGAGAGTATCCGCCAACGGGCTGATTCACTCGATATGGGCGATAAAATCTTTCAAGTGTTAGTACCTAAAGAAAAAATGATAGAGATTAAAAACGGCAAACGTAAAGTAGTAGAAAAACGTATTTTCCAAGGCTATGTGTTGGTGGAGATGAAGCTGTCTGAAGACGCCTGGTACATTGTGCGCAACACACCCAATGTTACCGGCTTTGTGGGCACTGGTACTGAACCAACACCTCTTGAGCAGAGCGAGATTAATAAGATTATGAAGCGTATGGGTCGTGAAGAACCCAAGCACAAATTTGATTACCAGGTTGGCGAAGTTGTTAATATTATTGATGGACCATTTAAGGGTTTCGATGGAGCTATTAATGAAATTGATGCCCAAAAGGGTAAACTTAAAGTATTGGTTAATATGTTCGGCCGTGAGACACCAGTGGAGCTGGACGGCCTACAAGTAAAAAGGGTTTAGGAGACACCATGGCAAAAGAAGTTAAAGCCAACCTGAAAATGAAAGTCCGTGGCGGCCAAGCCAATGCTGGACCGCCTGTTGGCTCAAGCCTGGGTCAATACGGTGTTAATATGATGGATTTCGTCAATCCGTTTAATGAGCAGACAAAAGATAGAATGGGCCAGATGCTAACTGTGCATGTTACTATTTACGAAGATCGTACAATGGCTTGGCGGATTGTAGGTACGCCGACAGATGAGCTGATCTTATCTGCCCTGAAAGTAGATAAGGGTTCTGGGGAACCCAATAAGACCAAGCTTGAGAAAAAACTTAGCGCTTCTCAACTGAGCGAAATCGCTCAAGCCAAAGCCGAAGATATGAATACTCAGGATATTGATGCCGTTAAAAAGATGGTCGCCGGTACTGCCCGCAGTATGGGTGTGGAGATTGGAGAATAAAATATGAATGGTGAACCTGTTAGATTTTTAAAATTGGCTGACAACCCAATGCCTGAAGAAGCTGCGACCAAAGCAGCTCCTCGGGTAATCGAGGATTTTCTTGATCAGTTAGATGGTGATCAGGGGGCCGACATACTAAAAGGACTTCTGAATGGAGACAGTCTGATTGCTAAGCACGGTGAAGCAGCTGGTCGAGAGCTGGCAGCTTATAGATTAGCATTGTTACTCCCAGCCATCGGCGAAGCTGCAGCCAATTTAGCTGATGTCAACGTATATGATGTTGTCGTAGAAGGAGTGGACACCACAACTGCTGTCGAGTTGAGCAAACTAGCCAGTAACTAAAGATTAAACTAGTGGGAGGTCGTAAAATGACCGCTGGACCACAAAGGAGTAGAAATGGTAGATAAAAAAACCGGTCTTAAGCCAAAAACTAAAAAGGTAGTATCAAGGAAAAAAGTCGAAAAAAAGATCAAGGAAGAAGTTAAGACTGAACCTGTAGTTTCCGAAGAGCCTACAGTCGCTAAAAAAACTAAAGCTCCAGAGAAACCACTGGCCAAAGCCGGCAGGCGTAGCCCTAAGGCAATTGCTGAGGCCGAAGCTGAAAAAGT
>DATESY010000104.1:0-3736 GCA_035283865.1 Saccharimonadales bacterium (SeqCode) | reverse complement strand
GGCCAAACTGGGCGCCAATGTAGTCGGCTGGACAGCCAATTTCCTACTGCAACGCTACTGGGTCTTTAAAAACCCGCACCTTAAAGGCCATCTGGGCCAGGTCAGCGGCCGTTACGTAGTGATTACCCTAATTGATTTTGTACTTGATTACTTAATCGTCAATGGCCTGCGCCAAATCGGTATTACGCCCTATATCGGCCAGTTCGTTAGCGCCGGTTTCTTCACTGTCTGGAACTATATTTGGTACCGCTGGTGGGTCTTTCCGCAGAGGCTGCCTACGCCTCGCCACCCAGCCAGAAAACATATCCGGCCCCATCACTTACAAAAAGCGTAAAATATAGTTATGGAAGAAAAGGCCCAGGCTATCCGGCCGACCAAGAAACAAAAAGAACTACTGGGCTTTATCGAGCAGTTCATCGCCGCCAATGGCTACAGCCCTAGCTACCGTGAGATCATGCAGGGGCTGCACTACACTTCTGTAGCTACTGTCGCTTTGCATGTTAATAACCTGATTAAACGCGGCCATTTGCAGAAACGTGACCGCTCAGCCCGCTCACTGGAGGTTGTGAAGCCGACAATTGTAGTAGATGGCCCCAAAGTTACACCCAAACAGTTGAAAACCGCTGAAGAGAAGTGGTTAGTGGATAAAATTGAGCTGTTCTTCAAGGAAGTCGAGAATACCCCGGCTGTTATTGAAAAAGAACTGGACCAGCTCTATGTTTTAATCGGTGCCCTCAAAGTTTTAGGCGCCCACGGCGCGGCCAGTGCTTTTATAGCCCGCTTGGGTGAACTTAAAAAGCGGGCTGGTACTAACGAGTACGCCGCTTAGGGAAAGTTCTAGTAAAGGCCGCCGCCAGAAGATGAACTGCCGTCGCCTTTAATGAAGAACAACCAGATTAGAAAATAAACGACAGCGGCGACTACTAGATAGATGACTACCCATTGACGGGTTGAGCGCTTACCATAGCCTTTAGACGGTTTCTTATCTTCAGGTTCCATGTATTTACCTTATTACTTAATTAGCAACCAGATTACGATAATCAGTACTACTAATACGGCCAGCCAAAGCCACATTTTGTTACCGGATCCTTTAGCCGGTGCTGGAGGTGTTGGACCTGGTGCGGGTGGCATTGACGGGCTGTCCGGCGCTGGCGCAGCCGGTTGGGGTGCTGGAGGTGTTTGTGTTGGCGGTTGTGGACTTGTTTGCGGATCCATAAGATTACCTAGTCTCCCTTACTTATAGCCTAATTGTAGCACGCTAAAGCTTAATAGTTATCCACTGTATAATAAGTTTAATGTTACCTAAACTGGTTCAATAATGGATGTCCTGCAGGCTATCTTTCTGGGAGTTATAGAGGGCTTAACTGAATTTTTACCAGTATCTAGCACTGGTCACTTAATTATTGCCGAAAAGTATCTGAGTTTTAAAGACAGCGCCAAGATCTTTACGGTTGTTATTCAGTTAGGCGCTATTTTAGCGGTTGTTTGGTATTACCGGCATGATCTGACAGCCAAAATCAGTGGTTTATTCAGATTACAGAAGACTGCCAAGCAATTTTTCCTGAATCTACTTATAGCCTCAATACCAGCTGGGTTACTGGGATTGGCGCTAGATAAGAAATTTGAAAGCTATGCCACGCCTAAGGTAGTGGCTCTAGCGCTTATTGGCGGTGCTTTTGTGCTTTTGTGGGCCGATAAGCTAGACAGACACCGCCCATCTCAGGTGCCAGAGCCAAATAATTTAGATAAAATCTCTCCCAAGCAGGCTTTGATTACTGGTTTTGCTCAGTGTTTTGCCCTAATACCAGGCGTATCACGCAGCGGTGCGGCCATTGTTGGCGGGCTTTTTGGCGGCCTGAACCGCGTCAGCGCTACGGCTTTTTCGTTTTATCTGGGCATACCCATTCTAGGCGGGGCGGCTATTTATAAGCTGGTAAGGGACCGGCACGAACTAACAACCATTAGTGGCGGTGGTAAAAGTATAGTTATTGGGGCGGCGGTATCTTTTATAGTAGCCCTGGTGGCTATATCATGGCTGCTAAGATACGTTTCAACCCACAACTTTAGGATATTCGTCTATTGGCGGATACTGCTAGGTATAGCGGTGTTAGGTTTGCTGCTTTAGGCCCGGGGAGGCCAGTAAGTCAGCTAGTCTTCGTCAGAAGTTGTCCAAAACTCTTCAAGTGGCCGCTGCCGCTCCTCATCACGCATCAGCTCGACTTGTTCGGTACGGGCTATTAAATCTTCAGCGTCTTCAAATACCTCATCGCCCGGGAAGGTTTTATAAAATCTAATAACAGACTCCGGAAAATGCTCTTCATGAGCCAGTTTAAGCAACTGTTTAACCGAATAAGGAAAAAGGGGTACACGCTTAATCAGTGTCTCGATGTCTGATAATGTCGGTTGGTTATGCAGTAAAATCATGGCAGCCCTACTTATACTGGTTCTTAGCGTTAGTTTTGTTGGACATGATAGACGGCCGGTCACTTATTTTCCGGCTATGGCGCGGCCGGCTTTGGCGAAAGCTGGTTGTATGTTTGCTCATAGCTACCTCCTGTCCCACTACAAGGTTAGCGTCGGAGATATTTAACGTATGTAAAATAGCTCACAACTTTGCACTATTCGGTAAAATTAGCTTATGCTTATCTAGGGAATATAAGAAAATGAAACCATTATCAGAACTAACTAGTTTATCAGGTAAGGCCGCCATCGTTACTGGCGGAGCAAAGGGCATTGGCTATGGCATTACCTGTCGTTTAGCCGAGGCTGGAGCCAAAGTTTTAATTGCCGATTTGGATGAAGCAACTGCCCAGAATACTGCTCAAGAACTCACCGCTAAAGGCTGGTCCACGGCAGCTATTAAAGTTGATGTATCAAGTGAAGAAGATGTGAAAAGAATGATTGCTACTGCCCAGCAACAGTTCGGCTCAGTTGATATTCTAGTCAATAACGCCGGTATCTATCCACCTGCACCACTGGCCCAGATGACTGCGGAAGATTTTGAGAAAGTCATGCATGTCAATTTACGCAGTGTCTTTTTGACCACCAAATATGCCGCTGAGGTTATGAAGCAACAAGGCAGAGGCGGTCGGATTATTAATATTACTTCTATTGACGCCCTGCACCCTTCAATGGTTGGTTTGGCCCACTACGACGCTTCTAAGCATGGCGTGTGGGGCTTCACCAAGAATTCAGCTCTAGAATTAGCTCCGGCTAAAATCTGGGTCAATGCTATTGCTCCAGGCGGTATCCAGACACCAGGCGTCGAAGCTATGCAAGCTCAGGCACAAACACCGGCTGGTGTGGATCCTAAGCAGATGATAGAGGTGTTCCTGGCTAAAATCCCCATGCACCGGATGGGAGAGCCGGATGAAATTGGTAAGGTAGCTCTGTTTCTTGCCTCGGACATGTCTTCATACATGACAGGGGAGCAGGTAGTAGTTGATGGGGGAGCACTACTTAGTTAATGGAATTAATAATCGAAGATGTTCAAAATTGGTACTGGCTCCCCGTAGTGGAGGAAGTTAGAAAAGTTATTTGTCTGGGTCCTCTTGTCGCCACTTAGCCATTTCGTTAAAAATTTCTCCGTATACTCCCTTCATACGCTCCCAAACCCTATCCCAGTGTTCGTGATCATCAGGGCCAAACACTAAGTCATCCCCAAAACCGCCTTCGTGGCCGCCGTGACACCAGCGCATTTTATCCGTAATAAGAAACTGGATTTCGGAAAATAAAT
>DATESY010000103.1:0-8808 GCA_035283865.1 Saccharimonadales bacterium (SeqCode) | reverse complement strand
GAAATACTCCGGGCAGTAAATTCATTGTAGAATACTTGACCTGTTAAGTATTTTTAGTGAGAGGGATGAGTTTAGTCCCTTTAGAGAAATATTCCAAAACTGCCTCGGCATCAGTCGTAGTAATAATCGTTTGATAGTTCTTTATATGCTTGACCAGATGCTTGCGTCTTTTACCATCAAGCTCAGAAAAGACATCATCCAGCAAAAACAACGGTTTTTTGCCCCTAACTTCTTCTAATAGTTTGAGTTCGTATATTTTTAGCGCTAGCAGCAATCTGCGTATTTCTCCTCTTGAGGCGCTAATATTAGCTGGCTGCTCATCCAGATAAATTGTGATGTCTTCTCTATGAGGCCCGTAGGCTGTAAAGCCGCGCTTAAAATCCTTCTCTGCGCTAGATTCTAGCTTAGACAGCAGCCTTGATGAATAGTGCTGGGTATTTATAGGTGTTTCATAACCAAGCTTGACTACAGACTGCTTGCCTGAAATATCACTATAGGTGTTGCTGATATGCTCATTAATATCTTCAATAAGGTCAAGCCGGGCAGTCACTATTTGTGAGCCTAGCTCGCTCAGGCGGACATTCCAAGCGAATAGCTGTTTATCGGCCCTGGTCCTGTTTTGTTTAAGCAGGGAATTGCGTTGAGCCAGTGTGCGGCGGTAACTAACTCTAAGGCTTTTAAAGCCGGCTTTAGTACGTTGCAGGATATCGTCAAAGTATTCACGGCGTTGCTCGGGCCCCCTTATAACTAACTGCAGGTGATTAGGCTCAAACAAAACCGCTGGGACTGTCCGCTCTAAACTCAGGCGCTTGTATGCTTTACCGCCCAGCTCATAAGTCTTTTGGACCCTACCATCCTGGGCAACCATCTTGAGAGTACGGTTTTGTTTATCAAACAGGCCGTCCAGGCGGGCCCAGGGTGCATTAAACTGCACAAGATCAATGTCCTTGGCCCGGTAAGAACCGCCACTAGCAATTACTAAGATGGCTTCAAGCAGATTAGTCTTACCGCTGCCATTGGGCCCAACAATTATGTTAATCCCCGGCTCAAACTCAAAAGAGTCATCCGTATATGAACGGAAGTGTTGCAGGCGGATAGAGCTAATCACATTTATTAGGTTACAGGACTTTTAGCTACGCAGGGGCATGACCAGGTGCAGGTATTTAGTATCATCTGCACTTCTAAGAATACAAGGCTCAAGTTTACCGTTGAAACAAAAATCAATCTGCTCGCCCCAAAAGGCATTTAGGGCTTCAATCAGATAACGTGAATTTAAGGTAACTTCACCACCGCCTTTAACTTCAGCATCAGCTTCAGCTGTATTCTCCCCCAGCTGTGAAGCAATGGCGTTAATACTAACTCTTTTCTCAGCAGCATTAATGGTAATGCTGCCGGCACTCTCGCGGGCAAACAAGCTGGAGACTTTGGCTATGTTAATAAAATCCTCACGGGCCAGGCGGGCTACGGTTGCGAACTTGGTAGGAATTAGTTTGCGGTAATCCGGATAATTACCCTCAATTAATCTCGCTACTAGGATTACGTCCCCGACTTTGTACATCACCTGCTGGTCGTCGTGGGTAATGGTCACTTCATCACTGCTGTCGCCAATAATGCGTAGCAGGTCAGAGGCGGCCGTAGCCGGTACTAAAAAGTTTAGTTTCCCCCTATGTTTACCCAGTTTATGCTCGGCCAGACGGTAGCTATCGGTAGCGACCATTACGACTTCGCCGGCTAAATCAGTGAAGTATACCCCCGTTAAAACCGGCCGGGCGTCGTCGTTACTGGCTGCAAAAACCACTTTAGATAAACCGTGCTTCAGCTCAAGCGCCGGGATTTTCCAAGTTGAGCCCCCTTTGATGGCCGGCATGACCGGGAAGTCTTCAGAACTAATACCGTTAATGGTGGAGTGGTATTTATCGGTGCTGATACTAAGTTTGTTGTCTTTAAGTTCCAGATCCAATACGTTATCAGGCAAGCTGGTAACAAAATCCTGCATCAATCTGGCGGGGACGGTAATGGCTCCGGTTTTAGTAATCTTGCTACCGATCTGGTGGGTTATAGCAATATCTAGGTTGGTAGCCGCCACACTTAAGCGGTTATCAACGGTTTTAATTAAAACATTAGATAAAATTGGCAAGGTGTTTCGGGTACTGGCTACCCGAGCCACGGTGCTTAGAGCCCGGGCTAGGTTTTCCTGGGTTACTTGTAGCTTCATACTAATAACTTTCTATAATTTATTTGCATACATAGGGCCTGTGGGTAGCGGGTATAACTATATTTAACTGATGAAAATAAACTAGGTGCTTGTGTAGAAGCATGAGTTAAACTGTGCTTATGTACAGCCGTCCTGCGTATAAGTTTTCGGGTATTGTAATAGCGGTTTGTGGATTGTGAGTATAAAACCGAACTTTGTGCGCGGCCTTTACTCAACAAGTCCACAAGCTTTACACAACTAGGCATACAATCTTTCCTTCAACTCTAATACATATTGTTTAATAGAACCCTCATAACTGAGTTCTTTTTCAATCTTATCAATTGAATGAATGGCCGTGGTATGGTCCTTGCGGCCCAGCTCATGAGCAATTTTTGGGAAGGACAAATGCAGCTCGCTTCTAAGCATATACATGGCGATTTGGCGCGGTACAACAATGTCTTTGTCGCGCTTGGGTCCCAGTATGTCTTCCATCGAGATATGGAAATGCTTAGCTGTGCGTTCAATAATCTGCCGGGCGCTAATATGCTTGGGGCGGGCCTGATTGCTCTCAAACATGGTCGCTACTACTTGTATGTCTGGCTCAACCCGGCGCACTTCGCACCAGGCCAGCAGTTGGTTAAGAGCGCCTTCCAACTCCCGGACATTGCCGCTGGCTTGGCTGGCCAGCGCTTCGGTTACTGCCTGGTTGAGGCTTACTCCCTGGCCAGCCGCTTTACTCTGTAAGATTGCACAGCGGGTTTCAAAATCCGGTGTCTGCATATCTATAGTCATACCCCAGGCAAAGCGGCTCCTGAGACGCTCTTCCAGGGTTGGGATATCTTTAGGTGGCTTATCGGAGCTGATAATTATCTGCTTATTGGCTTGGTAAAGAGTATTAAAAGTATGGAAAAATTCATCCTGAACCCGCTCTTTGCCGGCCAGAAATTGCACATCATCAACAATTAAAACATCGGCGCTGCGGTAGAAACTGGCAAAGTCGCTGGTGTTCTTTTTAATCCGCAAGCTATCGACAAATTCCTGTACGAACTGTTCGGTTGAAGCATAAACCACCCGGGCACCTGGTTTTTTAGCCATGATCTCATTGCCTACCGCTTGAATCAGGTGGGTTTTGCCGATGCCCACACCACCGTATAAGAAAAGTGGGTTGTACTTGGTGCCGGGCTTTGAGGCAATAGCCTGGCAGGCGGCATAGGCCAGTTCATTGCTGGCGCCGACCACGAAGTTTTCAAAGCTGTAGCGTTCATTCAGGCCCTGGCGGTAGCTATGGGTAACGCCGCCAATAGTAGCTTTTGGCCGGGCCGTATCTCTAACGGCCGCCGGGGCTGCCTGGTTTTTTAAGATCTCAGAGTCACGGTGTTTAATCTGCGGCGAGATACCAGTATGTATCTTATATTCAACCTTAAGAGGCCTGATACCGTTTTTACCCAAAGTCTCAACCACCAAGGTGTTAAACTTTTTTTCCAGTTGGTTTTTGACAAAGATGTTAGCCACGCCGACCACAGCGACATCGTCTTTATAACGGATCAGCTGGGTGTTTTTAAACCACGTTACAAAGTTACCTCGGCTCACACTAAGCTCAATTTCGCCTAGTACTGCCTGCCAGAGAGTGCTCTCCTGCATGTGGTTGTAATGTCCCCCTTTAACCTGCACTTAGTACATATGAATATACGCTTAGCGCAGTGGTTTTTCCACAGCCTTGTCAGAAATTACTACAGTCTGCATCTATGCAGCAGCTTTAAGAGATAAGTTATGCACACCTAGAGAACACCCCAGTTAAAATGTGGATAAAACTGGAGTGGTAGTGGATAACTGCCGTTTTTTTGTGGCTTAATGTAGTCAATTTCACGCCAGGTAAGCTTTGATGCTAAAGTAGGGGCATGCCCAAAAGAACTTATCAGCCTAAGAAGAAACAACGCAGCCGTGAACACGGTTTTATGAAGCGTATGGCTACTAAAGCTGGTCGTAATGTATTAAGGCGCCGCCGGGCCAAAGGCCGGACCCGCTTGTCGCACTAGAATTTAAGACTTTCAGCCGGGAGCCAATAGTTTTAAGCTAAGGGCATGATATCCCGCCAGCATCGTTTCCGTGGTTACTCCAGCCTGAAGTATGTCTATAAGAACGGTACCATCGTCCGTGGACCGTTATTTGCTGTTAAAGCCATAGAAAACCCTAAACGCGGCAGCTATCGCTTAGCAGTGGTTGTCAGCCGCAAGGTCAATAAATCAGCGGTAGCTAGAAACCGCATCCGACGGCGCCTGTATGAGGCTGTGCGACAATTAGAGGCCGATATCTTACGCCCCTATGACATAGTTCTAACAGTTTTTCACAGCTCAGTCCTGGAAGAACCAGCCCAATCTTTGGCTGCTCAAGTTAAAAAGCAGTTATCTGAGGCTGGGGTGTTAGCTAAAAGGGTCAGATAACACTCAGGCAGGTGCTGGCGCAGCTCTCGTCGCTGATGTTATAGTAAGTTCAAACATAAAGAGGTTGTTTTACGGATGTTTACGACTGTTATTGTCCAGCCAATTTTTAATTTACTGGTCTTTATTTACAACATAATCCCAGGTCATAACTTTGGCCTGGCTATTATTATCTTCACCATTATTATCCGCCTTTTGATGTGGCCGTTAGTTAAAAAGCAACTGCACCACGCCAAAGCTATCCGGGACCTGGCGCCCCAGATGAAAAGGATCAAGCAAGCGGCCAAAGGCAACCGCCAGGAACAATCCCGCCTGACTATGGAGCTTTACAAAGAGCGCCAGATCAACCCCTTTGCCAGCATCGGTATTGTGCTGGTGCAGGCGCCAATTCTAATTGGCCTATATTTTGCTATCCAAAGGCTTATTAAAAACCCGCAGGAGATTATAGATTTCTCCTACTCCTTTATCCATTTTGGCTGGCTGGATCACCTGGCCCAGAACATCCACCTGTTTGATAGCAGCCTGTTTGGTGTAGTTGATCTCACCAGAACGGCCATTGGGTCAAAAGGTACTTACTGGCCGGCCTTGGTGATTGTGGCCTTATCGGCCATCGTGCAGTTTGTCCAAAGCAAACAGCTGATGCCCCAGGCCAAAGATGCCAGAAGTCTCCGCACAATTATGTCCGAAGCCGGCCAGGGCAAGCAGGCCGACCAAAGTGAAGTTACCGCAGCCGTTGGCCGCGGTACTTTATTTATCATCCCGTTCTTTGTCTTCGTGATCGGCCTGAACTTTGCGGCTGCCCTGCCACTTTACTGGCTGGTCAGCAGTAGCGTGGCTTTGATACAACAATCCCGGATTCTTAAGCAGGACGTGGCCGAAGCCGAGGCGGTGGTCACCAGCGCCCGGGTAGTTAGCCACAGCTCTACTAAACCCAAAACCAAGAAACGCTCCAAGAATAAGCGCAGGAGAAAATAATGGCCGATGACACCCCAGCCCTTAATGAAGACATTGAAGAGGCCATCTTATACGCCAAAAAGTATTTAGAGGATCTGCTGTCTTTTTTCGGCCTTAACACGGATGTCTATGCCACTACCCAGGACCATGAGGTCATTGAGCTTAACGTCCCCAGCACCCACCTCAACGGTTTCTTAATTGGCCAACGTGGCGAGACCGCCCGGGCTCTGCAGTACACGATAGCTACGGCCCTTAAGAACCAGAACTTTGTTCATAACCGCGTCAATGTTGATGTGGCCGATTACAAAAAGCATAGGGCGCAGCGGCTGGTCAAAACAGCCGAGGAATGGTTCCACGAGGTAAGAGATAGCGGCCAAGCCAAAGAACTGCAGCCCATGAATGCCGCCGACCGGCGGATAGTCCACCAGGCGGCCTCGGACTATGGGCTGGAGACAGAATCAATAGGCGAGGGCAGGGATAGGCACATCGTCCTCAAACCAGCCAGTGGCGGGGCTTCTGAGGAAGACTAGAAGGCCAAAAGCTAGCAGCAGAGCTAACGCCCCCACAGTTTATGACTGTATTCTTATTGTTGACGCATAAGCAGTGAAAGCCTATAATTTTAAGTGATAAGTAATTCCCTAGAGCGTGTGGCTCCGTATGGTTCCACTAAAGAGCGCCTAGGGTTTTATCTTTTATGGGAATAGCGGGCTTTCTGAGGGAGACTAGAGAACCGGTAAGTAATCAAAAAGAAAGCGTCAAGCAGCAGGGAAATACTTAACAGGTCAAGCATTTTTAGACTGACTCATTATTATATGCAAAGTGCTCAAGCCAAATTACTTAAACCTAAAGCTGTTTAGGATTTTGTCAAACTCGCCTTTTTGTTTATCAAAGTCCCCGTCGCTGCTGGAAGCCAGTAAGAAGAAGGTCTTAGCCTTGTAGGGGACGGCGCTCAATTGCTGGCGGAGTTTATTCTGACCGTCTTTATCGGTAAAGCTATAGATGAACTTATAGCCGGACTGGCCATCAACCTTGGTGCTGAGCGATGACAGCAAAGCAAAGTTCGGGGCATTCTTCTTAATATCGTCCAAGGTATTGTTTTTCAGCTGGTTATCGTCCTTGGGGGTTGATGAGGAAACGCTAGTCTTAAATATGGCGGTTAGATTAGACACGCTGCCGATACCGCTAGTGGCTCCAATCTGGTCCAGCACCTCCTTTTTCATCTGGACCCAGCTAGCGGGGATTTGGTATTTAAAATCAGCCGTTTCTATAAAAGCCGTACCGGCAGCATCCTTGGTGACGCTAACCCCACCACTGGCCGGCTGGCCAGCTGGAGCACTTACAGGGCTGGTGCTCTGGTTAGAGGCTGTGTCCTTAGGATCTGGCTTAAGCACCAGCCCCCCAGCGCCTAGCACTGCCACGATGGCCAGCGCGGCGACTAACCGGGATTTAGTTTTCCAAAAACGCATTTAAACTATTCTAACCTGTCTAATACCCTTGTACATAGACATCTATTTAATAGGTTGCAAGCTGAGATTTAGCTTAATCTCCCAGCTGCCCATCAGCTTTTACTATCTGTAACAGCGCTGTGGCTGTGGATAAATGACCCTAGGTCAAGTTGACATAAGCCGGCCAAGGCCCGAGAATGATAAATGAGCTCATCAAATAATAATAGAGTGTAAGGGGTGTAAGGAACCCCGGCACTTAAAATAAGGAGAGATTAATGAGTCTAAAATCATTTAGTAAAAAGGCCCTGGCAGGAGTAGCTTCTGCTGCGGCATTAATTGGATTGGCTGCCGCCCCAGCTTTGGCTGCCTCGGAATTTGGCAACAACCTCTGGAAGTTCGTCGGTGACGGGAACACCAACACCATCGACTTCAATAGAGGGGGAAGCAAGATCTTCGATAACGCCCAGCTGAACATATCTACGGACAGTGAGCTGTTCTTGAACGCTCCGCAAGCTACTATAGTAAGTAGCAACCTGGATGTTCGCGGAACAAGCGTCAAGTTCGCTTCAGGTACAACCTTCACGAACTTGCCTGTCGCTGCTGGTGCAGTTGCTTTGAGCCCCGCAACAGCTCAAACCATTCTGCCTACTGCTAATGTTGTTCCGTTGACGGTTCAAAATTCATCGGGCGGTAATGCCAACCTGTTCAATGCCAACAGCGCTGCTGGCACAACTGTCTTTAGCATAGGTGCAACTGGTAACACAGCTGTTTCTGGTACATTGGCAGTGACTAATGACGCAACCTTTGCGGGTAACGTTACACTAGGTGACGCTGCTGCTGACACAATTACCTTTACTGGTACGCCAACCTTCGCTACTTTGAATGCCACAACCTTTGTCGGCAATACCTTGAACGGCTCAGCCGTTACAAGTACAGGCGCGCTCTACAACAACATCACCACAGGTGCGGTTAACCTGGCTACTGGTCTAACAACCGGGAACCTGACAGTCGGTGGTGCCCAAACTACAGGTACGATTACCGTTGGTTCTGCTACCCAGACAGGCAACGTTGTACTTAACGGTGGCCTAACTGGTGGCGCCAACACCTTGTTCAATAACTCCACGACTTCAACCATCGCTATTGGCGGTGCTTTGACAACTGGAACATTGACACTTGGTAACGCTGCTATGACCGGCGCAACCGTTCTAAACGGTGGTACAGCCGCGGCTAACACCCTCTTTGCTGGCCAACTTACTGGTTCAATCACCCTCGGTGCTGCCCTAACCGGTGGTACTATGACCTTCGGAGCGGCTGCCAATACTGGTGCAACTGTTCTAAATGGTGGCACTACCGCCGCTAACACTCTGTTTGCTGGTGTAACAACTGGTTCAATCACCCTAGGTGCTGGCTTGACAACTACTGGAAGCCTGACACTTGGCGCTGCTGGGGTCACGACCGGCCCAACCGTCATTAATGGTGGTTTGAGTGCGACAACAGGTGCGCCTAACCAATTGTTCCCGAACGTTACTACTGGTAACTTGTCAATCGGACAAGGCCTGACAACCGGTGGCATCTGGATTGGCGGTGGCGTAATTGCCGCTGGCGTAATCAATGTCGCTAACGGTACGGTTGCTGGCGCTGCCTCAGGTGGTGCTCAGACAATCAACATTGCCGGTGCCCTGGCAACCGGAGGTGTTTCAACCATTAACATTGGTACGGCTAACGTAGCCAACGTTGTCAACATCGGTAACAACACTGTTGGTGCCGCTGGCTCACT
>DATESY010000102.1:0-2240 GCA_035283865.1 Saccharimonadales bacterium (SeqCode) | reverse complement strand
CTGGTTGTAATGTTAGGGCTGGTAGGAACAAAATTCAGATACAGCTTTTCTATCGGCTGGCACAGCCGCGATTTCAGGCGCATCCTAAAACAGCTGCCTCCACGTTCTATTGATCAAGGAATAGACTCCATCAACTCCATTGTAGAGACCAACCGTGCCAGTGCGCTGGGCAGGGGTAATATTACCTTTTACGAAAATGCCTACACGTTGCATTTGGTGCCAATATTTTTAATCGGTACCACTATCGCTACTGCCGCTTTTCCCCGGCTCAACGAACGCTTGGCCCAAGGGCGACCAGATCTGTTTCGAAGGGATTTTTTAATGGTGCTACGGGCTATGGTATGGATTATTTTGCCGGTGGCCGTTGTGGCTTACTTCGGACGTGCCTACTTCGCCCGGTTGATATACAAAAATATTGCGCCTGAAATTGCCTTGATACTTGGATTTTTAGTCGGCGCCATTATTTTCCGGACGCTTTATGCCATTATGTCCCGTTATTTTTACGCCCATAAAGATACCAAAACTCCCCTTTTTATTTCACTTTTTGCCATAGCTCTTAATGTACTTTTGGTCTTTACGCTTGCCAGACCCTCGTCTCAGGGCGGTTATGAAGTTGCTGGCTTGGCTATCGCCCAGTCGATTGTAGCGGCCTTCGAAGTGTTTATGCTGGCGGTGGTTATGGCCTGGCGGGATAGGGGAATATTTAGAGGCGATTTCTGGAACGGGTTGGTTCGTACCCTGTCTGTTACCGGCTTCACGGTACTGACTACTTACATCATGGTTTCCATCCTTCCACTGGAGGCCACTGACCGCGGTTTTATAACTTTGGGTACTAAAATATCGCTTATTATTCTGCCGACTTTCATTGTCCATATTCTACTGTCAGGGCTTTTTAGCCTGGAAGAGGCAAAACCGGTTATTAACAAAATTCGGCAGATTATTTTTAAACCCATCAAACTTTAGCTCATGCCGCAAGAATCGATTCGAAATTTCTGTATCATTGCCCATATAGATCACGGTAAATCTACTTTAGCTGATCGACTCATGGAACTGACCAATACAGTTGAAAAACGCCAGATGCGCGCTCAGCTTCTAGATAAAATGGAACTGGAACAAGAAAGGGGTATTACCATCAAATTAGCCCCGGTGCGTATGAACTACAAAGGGCACCAGCTAAACTTGATAGACACACCGGGTCATGTGGATTTTAGCTACGAAGTCAGCCGCAGCTTGCAGGCTTGCGAGGGGGCGCTGCTGGTAGTCGATGCCACTCAAGGCATTCAAGCCCAAACTCTAGCCAATGTTTATTTAGCTCTGGCTGCCAATTTAAGAATCGTTCCGGTGATCAACAAAATTGATCTGCCAGCGGCACATGTGGAAAAAGTTAGGACGGAGATTGTTAGCCTGCTAGGCTGTAAGCCCGATGATATTTTGGAAGTCAGCGCTAAGACTGGGGAAGGTGTTGGCCAAGTATTGGAGCGCGTCATTTCGGAAATTCCTCCACCCGGCGGCGGGGCCGACGCCTCGTTCCGGGCTTTGATATTTGATAGCTACTATGACGATTACCGGGGTGTGATTTTATACATTCGGGTATTCGATGGCCAAATCCACAAAAACCAGCCGGTAATAATGATGGCGACTAAAGCCGAGGGCTTGGCACTAGATGTGGGGTGTCTGAAGCCAGATATGTCACCGACTGCCAACCTGCAGGTCGGTGAAATAGGCTATATCGTAACAAACCTTAAAAGTGCCCACTACGGCCGCGTCGGCGATACTATCACTTCCAAGGATCGACCGGCTTTGCAAGCCTTACCTGGTTACCGGGAGGTCAAACCTTTCGTATACGCCGGTTTCTTCCCCGTCAGCCACGAGCACTACCAGGAACTTAAAGAAGCCGTCGAAAAGCTGGCCTTAAGTGATTCAGCTCTACAGTTTATGCCAGAAAATTCCTCGGTACTGGGTTTTGGACTACGAATCGGATTTTTAGGTTTACTACACATGGACATTGTCCGTGAGCGGTTGCAAAGGGAATATGGCCTGAAACTTATAATTACTAACCCTTCCACTAATTACCAGGTGCGATTATCTTCTGGAGAGGAAATTAGCATTAGCTCGGCTGCTGACTTGCCGGATGCCGCCCGAGTTAGTGAAATCAGGGAGCCTTGGATCAGCGGCGAGATAGTCTGTCCGGCCCAGTACGTAGGCGCGGTCATCCAGTTAGTTACCACGTCTCGTGGTTT
>DATESY010000101.1:0-4745 GCA_035283865.1 Saccharimonadales bacterium (SeqCode) | reverse complement strand
TGGTGCCCTTAACCAGTTCACCGGCAATACCAATAACAACAGTACGGGCCGAAATACCAGCTTGAGCTTCAGCGGCAGCCAGCGCCTGGTCGCAGTTAGCCACCACAGCGGCGATATCGGCAATGGCACCAGCTTGCATATCGGCTAGTTCCTGGTGCGAACGGCCAACACCGATAATTTCCACTTCGTTACCAACTACCCGCCCAACCAGGGCCTTAACGAATTCGGTACAAATATCTAAAGCCACCAGATAGTTTTCTACCGGCCTACCCCGTTTTTTAGCAATCCCAGCCATTTTAGGCAGCTTAGCCTTTAAATCTTTTACCCTGTTAAGCATAGGCATAATTTAGTTGAATTATAGCACAGCGAACCTCTTTAACTCCTTATTCGAGGCTGGCTTTGACGCGGCGAACACCAGCCGAGCTGGCTTCTTCTTTTTGGATTTTAAACTTCTTGCCGCTTTCACCAATTACACCTGTATGCTCCACGTGCGGGCCGCCGCAGATTTCGCGGCCGAATGGTTTTTTAGGATTACCAATGGTATAAACCTTAACGCTATCTCCGTATTTATCACCGAAGGCCCCTGAGGCGCCTTTCTTAAAAGCCGCTTCGGTCTTTTCTTCTTGCCAGGTGACTGGTAAGTCTTCCCTTATTTTTTCATTAACAATGTCTTCGACTTTTTTAATCTGCTGCGATGTGACCTTTTGTGGATGAGAAAAGTCAAAACGGGTACGTTCGCCAGTAATGTTGCTGCCACGTTGAACTACATGATCGCCTAAAACGCTTTTAAGAGCTTGGTACATTAAGTGAGTGGCGGTGTGCAGCTTAACGACCGCTTCAGAATGATCTGCCAAACCACCCTTAAACATTCCCTGGCTGGCGGTTTGGCTGCGCTCTCGCTGCATGTCCATTTCATAATCAAATTTATCTTGCCAGTTATCCTCTGGTTTAATTCCTCTTAGGAAGGCCTCTTCGAGAGAAAGCTCCACAGGGAAGCCGTAGGTATCGTATAGCATAAAGAGTTCTGATCCGAAAATTACGGACTTTAAGTCTGGTGCTTTTGAGCCAGTACTGTATTCACCAGACATTTTTACTGCAGCAATCTTGTCAAATTCGCGTAGTCCATTGCGCAATGTTTGGCGAAAGATTGATTCTTCTTTCATAAAAGCATGGATAATATCGTTCTTGCGCTCTTTGACTTCCGGGAAATCTTTTTCATATAAACCGATCACGATGGGTGTTACTTCCTCGCACAGATGTTGTTCTATGCCCAGTTCGAAGGCATAACGGATGGCCCGACGCAGCAAGCGGCGCAGGACATAACCCTGAGCCTTATTGCTGGGCAAAGCGCCATCAACACCCAGCCAGACAGCCGCCCGCATATGGTCAGCTATAACTCGCATGGCGGTTTGGTGTTGATCATAACTCTTAGCGCTTAGCGTTTCTAAACCGTTAATTATTGGTTTGATTAAGCTGATTTGAAAGACATCAGGACTGTTAATACTAGCTGCTGCGATACGCTCCAGACCACCGCCAAAGTCGACGTTTGGCGCTGGCAGCGGCTCAAAACCTTTAGCTGTTTTTTTATAAGCCATAAAGACACTATTGCCGATTTCCAAAAAGCGGCCGCAGTCACAGTTGGGGTGGCAGTGCTTACCATATTTTTCATCATGTGGTGTAGCGAAATCATAAAAGACTTCACTGTCCGGTCCACCCGGTTCGCCCAAGCGCATGTTGCTTGGCGGCCCCTCCCGGCTCCACCAATTTTTGGAGGCATCATAGAAAAATATTCGGCCATTCTGCATACCCTTCTGATAGCCCGCTTCATTCGAGCCCAACTCAACCTCCTTGGCATCAATACCTTCTTGGCTAAACAAGTCTTTCCAGATTTTAGCGCTTTGCGTATCTTTAGGTACGCCGGTTTGTTTATCCCCGATAAAACAAGTTACATAAAGTTTTTGAGGGTCCAAACCAATAGTCTTAGTCAGAAAATCCCAGAACCAAACCAGCTGGTCTTCTTTGTAATAATCACCCAGGCTCCAGTTACCGAGCATTTCAAAGAAAGTCGTATGGCGGTTATCGCCGACTTCGTCCATGTCTTCGGCCCTAAAACAGGTTTGGCTGTCTACCAGCCGCTTGCCAGCTGGGTGCTTTTCGCCAAGCAAATATGGCACCAGTGGTTGCATGCCACTACCGGTGAAAAGGGTCGTTGGGTCATCCTGCGGCACCAAAGAAGCCCGAGGGATAACTTTGTGCTCCTTTGCTCCGAAAAACTCCAGATATTTTTTACGTATTTCCTGAGCCGTCATTACTGATATTGTAACAGATTAGTTATCACCTAAAATATTGACAGATGAATTATAAAGTTGTATTTTACAGCTATGAGAAGTTGTGAAGAAAAATGTCCTCATAGACGGCGAGCTATAGCCGCGGGAATCCCCCTACCTATCTTGGTCAAATTTGAAGCAGATTGTCAGCAAATAGGCGGTCCCAAGAGGGGTAAATGCCCAGTTGAGTATGATTTAATGTCTGAGATAGATTTTGCCAAGCAGCATTACGGATCGGCCACTGCTGAGGATTCAACTGAACCAATAAATACTTCCCCTAAAGAAGGAGTGCTGACTCCTGAACTTATTACTGAGTAACAATTCCGCCGCCCAAACAAGTCTCACCTGAATAGAAAACAGTTGATTGGCCGGGCGTTAAGGCCCTTACTTCTTCGTCTATTTCAACTACAGTTCTAGAATTACTTAACGAGTCAAGCTTTTTTACTGGAATTAATTTAGCTCTATGTCTTGTCCGAACTTGCAGCTTGTCTTTGGCCGATGGTTTGGTATTTATCCAGTGAACATCAGCCAGCTTGATTTTACTGCTCCAGAGTTTTTCATCCTGAAGATCAGTCGTCACATAAACTTCGTTTCTCTTCATGTCTTTGCCGGTGACGTAATACGGCAGGCCGCCGCCGACACTTAAACCATGGCGCTGGCCAATGGTATAAAAGATGGCGCCGTCATGTTCACCGACAGCTACACCGTTTTGGTCAATAATCTTGCCCGGTTTTTTGTCAACGTACTGGCTCAAGAAATCTTTAATACCGACTTTACCAACAAAACAAAGACCCATGCTCTCGTCTTTATCGGCGGTTACCAGCTTGTGCTTTTGGGCCAAAGCCCTCACTTCGCTTTTTAAATAATCGCCAATTGGATAGAGAGTTTTCCTAAGAGCATGGCTGCTGGCCCGATACAAAAAATAGGTCTGATCTTTGTTTTGGTCCTTGGCCATCAGCAGCTGCCCATTTTTAGTCCTTGCATAATGGCCAGTAGCAATTAGATCAGCGCCATCTTCTAAAGCCGTTTGTAAAAACAGGCCGAACTTGATTTCCTGGTTACACATAATGTCTGGGTTCGGCGTTCGTCCGCCTTTATATTCACGCAGCATGTAGTCAACAACTTTATGTTTATACTCCTTTTGGAAATCATAAACTTTGAAATCTATACCCAGTTGCACAGCTATCCTTTTAGCATCATTAAAATCTTCACGCCAAGGGCACTTCAGGCCCGGCAAATCCTGGGTCCAGTTCTTCATATAAACGCTAGTAACATCATAGCCCTGCTGCTTCAGCAGAAGAGCGGCCACAGAGCTATCAACGCCTCCGGATAGGCCCACAAACACCTTTTTCATAGCTGTACTAGTTTAACAAAGATAGAAAATCATTGTGTTAAAATAAATCTACCTATGGATGCTGCGGCGACTAAACAAGTCATTGAAGACGCCCTGTACAAATTTTCCATAAAGCTCATCCAATACCTAGATGAAGAATTCAAGAAGATAGACGACAGATTTAATGAGATGGATAAAAAACTAAACCTAGACGTTTAAAAAGACCGTTACTTTATCGCTCTTTACGTGCATGACAGCTTGATCAACGGTCATGGCAAAATCCTCTTTGCCGCTGGTCCTAACCCGTAGTTCCCCGGGGTTGAGCAGGCACATGAAGTTTTTATGGCGCGGCAAGATATCAAAGGGGCCGGTATCGTTGGTAGCCGAAACGCTGCTGGCTGGGCCGTCAAAATAAGTCACAAACGGCGCGTATATTTTAACCTGCATGACGGAACTGGTTTTAGGCAGGTTAGCCACTTGATCTAACTCCTAATATAGTTTCGACTCCTGATAGTGTCAGTTCACGGTTGACATAATCGCCTTTTTTACCAGTCATGGCTTCCATGACAAACATGTTTTGGGCAAAGAATTCAATCAAAGCCTTGGCCCGGGCAAAATCAGCCCGATCATCAGGACTCAGTTCATTTTCGCCAATAATGGCAATAATACCTTTAAGCGATTCATGCTTTTGTAAAACAGCCTGGGCTCTGACACTCAGCTCATAATGCCGGGTACCAACAATGTCCGGGCTTAGTAATGATGAACTGGTGCGGATAAGATCCACTGCCGGACGGACGCCTTCTTCAGCGACTTTTCTAGACAGGACAATTGTACCATCCAGTTCATGCTGGATCATCTGGACGGCCGGATCAGATAAGTCATCGGCTGGCACATAAATGGTTTGGACGGCTGTAATCGAGCCATTTTGGTTGGAACTTAAGCGGTCCTCAAAGGCTTTGACATCGGAAAATATCGTTGGTTCATAGCCACCCTCGCTGGGTATTTGTTCCAGGATAGTACTAAGTTCATTTTTGGCCTGGACGTAACGGTACATGTTATCGGCAAAGAAAAGAATGTCCTTTTTC
>DATESY010000100.1:0-3743 GCA_035283865.1 Saccharimonadales bacterium (SeqCode) | reverse complement strand
GCTGAGCTACAAAAACTATTGGGCACTAAAACCGGCCAAGCGCTGTCAAAATACCTGCAAGCCCTGAAAAATTGATATAATTAACCTATTAATGCAGCATTTTCTAGTTAGATTTAGCGTCCGCTGGTTGGTTTCGGCTTTGGGCCTTTGGGTCGCTGCCAGTTTGCTGGGCTCCGGCCGCCTAAGCGTTGGCGAAGGTTTCGGAACAATAGTTGGTGCCGGACTGTTTTTAGCCCTGGTCAACATGGCACTTAAGCCGATCTTAGTTGTTTTGTCTTTCCCGGCCATTATTTTTAGCTTAGGGCTGTTCATGCTGGTTCTTAACGGCTTCTTGATCCTGATTGCCAGCTGGCTTTACCACCCGTTGTATGTCAAAAACCTGGGTGTGGCCATTGTGGCTGGTATAATTGTAGGGCTGGTTAACTTCTTGGTAAGCAAGATTTTGGAGGACGCGTGAATATCTGGAACTATATTACTGTCGGCTCGGTACTGCTGCTGATTTTTCTGATTTTAATCCAAACCCGAGGAGCATCACTAGGCGCTGGCCTGGGTGGCAGCGGTGAAGTTAACACCATCAGGCGCGGCTCGGACAAAACAATTCATCAGCTGACAATTATTTTAGTTTTCATATTTGCCGCCAGCATCTTAATAACCATTGTCGCCCAGTAGTATTAAGTCATTATGAAGCGTGTGCCAATGGTGGATAGTGCAACAACCAAGAGACGTTTTAGAAGGGGCCTTAGAAAAAGCCGCCGCCGCGGCGTTGAACTAGGCCAGCAAGCTGACCAACAAATAGAGAGACTGTTGCTGCGGCGTTTTGACCGCCTGCTGTCAGTCCGCCGCTTTGTACTGCTTTGGACGGGGCTGTTTATCATTTTAATCCTGGCCACTTTCTTCCAGCAACGCAGTCTGTCAGCTTATTACCAGTCGCTGCAGCCGGTGCCTGGTGGCATCTATAGCGAGGGCATTGTTGGCACCTTCACTAATGCTAACCCCTTATATGCTGCTAGCGCTCCGGATAGAGCAATTAGCCGCTTAGTGTTTGCCGGGCTTTTAAAATACGATAACGATAACAACCTAGTCGGTGATCTGGCCCAAGACTGGGTTTTGGGTCCGGCCCCAACCCACTACAGCGTTAATCTAAAGCCAAACCTGACCTGGCATGACGGCCAGCCGCTAACCGCTACTGATGTTGCCTTTACCTTTAATACCATTAAAAACATTGAAGCCCAGTCATCGCTGTATAACGCCTGGAAAGACATTACCATTACCCAAGAAGGTGAGCTGACCGTTAATTTTGACCTGCCAAACCCGCTAGCGGCCTTTCCACATTCACTGACGAGTGGCATTATCCCGTATCATTTATTGAAAGACATTCCGCCCCCCAGCCTACGCAGTTCCCAGTTTAACTCTTCACCGGTTGGGTCCGGTCCCTTTGAATGGAAGTTTGTAGAGATCTTGGGCACTCCGACCACCGACCGCCAGCAGCGCCTTAGCCTGGCCGCCTTTGATAAATATGCCGGCGGGCGGTCCAAACTCGACGGCTTTAACCTTATTACCTTCACTGACGACCAGCAAATGATAACCGCCTTCAAACGAAAACAGGTAAATGCCATGAGCGGGCTGGAGTCAATGCTCAGTGAGTTTAAAGACGATAAAGGCGTCCAGCTATACTCCACACCTCTAACCAGTGCCGTTATGGCCTTTTTTAATACCTCCCATGGTGCACTGGGAGATATTAATGTTCGCCGGGCTCTAGTGGCCGGTGTAGAGCGGCCACCGCTAGTCAATATTACCGGCCGGCCAACCGAACTGGTAGATAGCCCGTTGCTGCGGGGGCAAATCGGTTATGATCCGGGCATTATCCAGCGTGGTTATAATTTCGAACAAGCTAACCAGCTGCTTGACCAGGCTGGCTGGCAACGGGGGGATAAAAACCTGCGCTACAAAAACGGCCAGGTCCTGGAATTTTCGCTGCGCTCCCAAGATACCCAGCAATATTCACTAACTACTCAGTACCTGCAGCAACAATGGGAAAAACTGGGTATTAAAGTAGTTGTTACTTACTACAGTGGTGACGATCTGCAGGGTCAGGTAATAGCGTCCCACGATTACGACATCTTAGTCTATGGCATCAGTATAGGGGCTGACCCGGATGTCTTTGCCTACTGGCATGGCTCACAAGCCAGTATTACTTCCCAAGGCCACTCAAACCTAAGTGAGTATAAATCCTCAGTAGCCGATGAAGCCTTGGAAGCGGGCAGAACAAGAACAGATAATGCTATTAGAGCCGTTAAATACAAAGCGTTTCTAACTGCCTGGACGAGCGATCTACCGGCTCTGGCCCTTTACCAGCCTAACCATATCTATATTACCCGCGGACCAGTCTTTGGCTACAGCCGTAAGACAGTAAATGTTGAAGCCGACCGCTTTTATAATGTCGAAAACTGGATGGTAAGACAAAAGCGTCTAACGAACTAAAAAACAATTTCTCTCTGATGGTGGGCGCTGAGGGATTTGAACCCCCGACACCCGCAGTGTAAATGCGGTGCTCTAGCCAACTGAGCTAAGCGCCCAAACATACAGATTGTACCACAGAAAATGGTATACTATTTATATATGAGTAGAAGAGGTGGCCGCGAACCTTATAAAAAGATATATGCCTGGAATCCTCTAATAGCATATGTTGCCGGATTAATTGCATCCGACGGCTGTTTATCTAATGATGGTCGCCACCTTAATTTAACATCCAACGACCTTGAAATCCTTAACATAGTTATTCAGATACTGGATTTAAAGGTAAAGATTGGACAAAAACGTAACGGGTATGGCGGTTTTGGTACACAAATACAGTTTGGTGACGTGGCTCTGTATGATTTTTTATTGAAAGCAGGTATAACTCCTGCGAAGAGTAAGACCATACTAAGAGTTGATGTACCTGATATATACTACGGTGATTTCTTGCGTGGTTTGTTTGATGGAGATGGCACTGTATATGGTTATTGGGATCCTCGTTGGCGCAGTAGTCTTATGTATTATGTTGGGTTTATATCAGCCAGCAGCAATTTTTTATACTGGATTAGTGCGGCAAACGAACGTCTAGCAGGAACAAGCTCCGGTAAGATCAGTCAAGTATCTCGAGCGAGCGTTCTGAGATATGCAAAATCAGATTCACAGAAATTGTTCAATCTTATGTATAAAAATTTTAATTCCCCATGCTTAAATCGAAAACGTACCAAATTCGTTGATTTTTTGAAATTAGACCCCTATCCTGATAAGGCATTAGTTGCGCGAGTGGCGGAATGGTAGACGCTACGGCTTGAGGGGCCGTTGGGAGCAATCCCGTGGAGGTTCAAGTCCTCTCTCGCGCACCAGATAGGGGGATGGTAGAATTAGATGTTCGGCTCTTTAGCTCAGTTGGTAGAGCAGAGGCTTGAAGAGCCTTGTGTCCTCGGTTCAAGTCCGAGAGGCGCCACCATGCGGGTGTAGCTCAGGTGTTTAGAGCGCTTCCTTGCCAAGGAAGAGGCCAGGGGTTAGAGTCCCCTCACCCGCACCAATAAAAAATCCCCAAAAACTTGAGGATTTTTTAGTCTTTCTCGAGAAAGAATTAACGCCAAAAGCTAAGTTTGGGCAGATCAGATACTTTGGCCTTGCCGCTGATTAGGGCGATCGCTACACCGAAAAGAACTAAGAACGCGCCGGCCATCAGCAAAAAGAGACCAAGCGCTACGGGTGAGTCCCAG
>DATESY010000099.1:0-3687 GCA_035283865.1 Saccharimonadales bacterium (SeqCode) | reverse complement strand
AAGAGCTTCTTCATACGCAGCCCTTCTCTGAGGTCGATCTCCATATCCGAGACCCGGCCTTTAGTACCGGCCGAAGGCTGGTGGATCATAACCGTAGCGTGTGGTAGTAGTAGTCGCTTGCCTTTGGTACCGGAACTTAACAAAAAGGCTGCAGCCGAAGCCTGAACTCCGACACCGACTGTTTGGATATCTGATTTGACATATTGCATAGTGTCATAGATGGCGAAAACGTCATAGACGCTACCGCCAGGGCTGTTGATGTAAAAGATGATGTCTTTAGTTTGATCTTGGTTTTCCAAAAATAGCATCTGGGCGACAACCAAGTTGGCTGTATTTTGGTTGACTTCGTCGCCGAGGAAGACAATTCGGTCGCGCAGCAGGCGGCTGTAGATATCATAGGCCCGCTCAAAGCGGCCCTCTTGTTCAATGACTGTTGGGACTAAAACTGCAGCACTTGATTTATTCATACGCGATAATTATAAATTAGTAGATTAGCACTCGTCAAGTGAGAGTGCTAATTTTCATTTTGATATGGAAGTACTATCGTAGTAATAATACTTAACAAGTCAAGCATTTTACTTACCGGCATACTCAGCCAGTTTACTAACTGTTTTTTCTGTCATTAAACGAGCGGCTAAATCGCGCTGGTTCTCCGGCTTATCCAGCTCAACCTGCATCTGCGAATCCTGATACTGCCCTTTTAGAACTTGGATGCGAATTTCTAGCTCTTCTGGTGTCACGAATATATTTTCTTGCTCAGCTACTTCACTCAAAACTAAGCCGGCTTTGACTCTAGCCTCGGCTTCCGGCCGCTGGCGCTCCCGATGCTGTTCTTCAGAAATACCCTCAGCTTCTAGATGCTCCTGCCAGGTCTGGCCCTTAGCCATTAAATTGCGCTTTTCTTCTTCCTCAGCAGCTTTTATTTGCTCATCAACTAGCGTCTTAGGAATGTCTACCTGGGATTTATCGGCAATCTTCATGATTAGTTCGTTTTCGAACTGACGATCAGCTTGCATTTGTTTCTCAGCCTTGAGCTGCTTTTTAATATCGGCTTTCAGCTCAGCGACTGTTTTGAATGGGCCGACCTTAGCGGCTAACTCATCATCAACTTTAGACTCGGTCACTTCACTGACCTTCTTAAGCTCAACATTAAAGGTGACTGGTTTAGCTTGCAGAGCTACGGCACCATAGTCTTTGGGGAAGGTAATGCTAAAGTCTTTTTTATCACCTGATTTCAACCCAATCAACTCTTCTTCAAAACCTGGGATAAAGTTAGCGCTGCCCAGCAGCAGCGGATAATCTTTGCCCTCTGCTCCCGGTACTGGCTTGCCTGACTTATCCTTACCGTTAAAATCTATAGTTACTTCATCACCGGCCTTAGCTGGCCGCTGCACTTCTTTACGGGTGGCTGCCCGTAGCCGCAGGGATTTAATGACGCTGCTGACATCGGCCGGTGTTACATCAGCACTTTTCTTAGCCAGTTTTATCTTTTTATAATCCGGAAGCTTTATAGGCCCGATAATATCCAAATGGGCTTCAAACTCTAAGTCGGAAAAGGGCACAAATTTCTTAAGATGCACTTCCGGCTTGGCAGCTGGCCGCAATTTCTCAGTATCAATGGCTTTGCCATAAAGATGATTGAGGGCGTGTTCAATAAACTCATCAGCCAAGGCCCGTTGATCGACGTGTTTTTCTATCAGCGCGGCTGGTGCCGTACCAACCCGAAAGCCTGGCACCTTAACCTTGCTGGCGAAATGGCTCAGTACGTGGTTTTTAATAGGTGTGAGATCATCACCGTCTGCTGCAATGAGCAGACTTACCTGAGTCGGTGTTTTATCTGTCCTGGTTAGGCGCATACGGGGAGATTATAGCCCAGGCTAGGCTATTTGCGTAACTAAATTAGCTAGCGATAGCACTTTCTCATCGCCAGATTCCAGATTCTTAAGTTTAAACTGCTGGCTTTTTAGTTCTTCTTCGCCAATAAAGATGGCGTATTTTACGTTAGATTTAGCAGCATTTTTAATCTTAGCGTCCAGTTTACGATCGGTGCTATCGACAGATATATTTAGTCCTTTAGAGCGTAGCTCAGTAAGGACTTTTTGGGCCGGCTCATAGATATCACCGATTAGGATAACCACCGCATCCGTTTCAGCTTCCAGCTTTGGTAGCAGCTTATGTAGTTCCAGGAAGTTTTGCAGCGTGACATCGCCCATGCCGAAACCAACGGTCGGTACCGGCTCCACGCCAAAGGCAGCCACTAAACC
This sequence comes from Saccharimonadales bacterium (SeqCode), assembly GCA_035283865.1. Classification (GTDB taxonomy): domain Bacteria; phylum Patescibacteriota; class Saccharimonadia; order Saccharimonadales; family UBA10212; genus UBA6824. Next base: position 1,423 of record DATESY010000099.1, on the reverse strand, counting down.
GTCATATCTTCCCCCGCCAAACATTGAGCGGTTGTTTTCGGGGCTGGTATCAAAAACCTCAAAAATGATGTCATCGTAGTAGTCCATGCCACGGATGACCGAAAAGTCGAAAGTGGCTGCTTCCACCTCGGATTCTTTAAGCAGGCCCATCAGTTTCTTAAGCTCTGTGACCGAATCATGATTTTTCACCTCAGTTGGTAAATCATCAAGATTGCTTGTGTTGATAAGCTTCAAAAGCCGCTCTTGGCCATGACCATCGACAATTTCTTTTAGCTGGGTTTCAAAATCAGGTATTTCAATCTTGTGCCAGCGGTCAATCAGTTTGCTGGCGTCATGGAATTGCTGGTCATTGAGCTTTAATATGTCGCGGAAAAAATAATCAACTAGCTTACGGCTGCTGATGCGTATCTCATAGCTGCCAGCCGGTGCCATAAAAGCCTTCATTAGCGAATCAGCTATTAAGATAATTTCGTGGTCGGCCGAAATATCAGCCACGCCGAAAATATCAACATTCAGCTGCCAGTGTTCACGCAGGCGGCCGCGTTGCGGCCGCTCATAGCGCCAAAGATTAGGGATGGAGTACCAGCGCAGCGGATAAGCCAGCTCTTGGCGACGGGCGGCCACCATCCGGCTGACGCTGGGAGTCATTTCCGGTCGGATGGCAACTTTGCGACCACCACGGTCTTCGAAGCTGTAAAGCTGTTCATTGACTATTTCCTCGCCGGTCTTGGCTAGATAAATATCTATTGGCTCTAAAATCGGGGCATCATACTCTTGATAACCAAAACTCTCGACAACCTCGCGCATTTTCCCGAACATCCACTTTTGCAGGCGTTTATCTTCGGGATAAAAATCTCGGGTGCCTTTATATGGTTGGGTAGAGAGTGGCATAACTTCGCTTATTATACTTGATAGGTCAGCTAAAGCGTGAGATATTTAGCGCAATGAAAAGAGCTAACCTCACCAGCGCCATAGACCTGTTTGGCAAAAGCTACAATCTGGTACGCAAAAATCTCAATACCTACGCTCTGGTTTATGCCGTGCCGGCGGCTATGTATATAGCCGGGACTATCCAGCTGCTGGACAATAACCAGCCCGAGGAGTGGGATTGGACGAGTGTTTTTGGCTTTTCATTACTCGGTCCTGATTCTTCCTTTGAGGTTGGTAGCGCCATTCTTGCCATAGTTTTACTCATAGCTTCAATTATTAGCTACTTTTTGGCAACGATCCTTAACCTAAGAGTTGCCCAAGTTCAGAAACCGACTTTTAGATCGCTTTGGAATGAATTTAAGAACAACTGGCTGTGGGCCAAGCTAATGGGTCTGGGCATCCTAACAATATTGATACTGGTAGTTGGTTTTGTACTGCTTATAATTCCTGGCATCATCCTGCTTTGGCGGCTGTTTCTAGCCCCTTATATTTT
>DATESY010000098.1:0-2447 GCA_035283865.1 Saccharimonadales bacterium (SeqCode) | reverse complement strand
TTGGTGCTGGCCATAGCTTATACCCAGGCTATTACCGGCCGGCTATGGCAGTTCGGTAGGGTCATTAGAAATATTAATAAGGCTTTGGGTGATGCTGCTGACATGACCGAAATTCTGCAGCTGGAAACTGAAATTAAAGACCCAATGCAGCCCAAAGATTTAAAAATAACGAATGGGTCGATCAAATTCGACCAGGTCAAATTTGGCTATGACGACGCGAAAAATGGTGCCATTTTATCTAATTTTTCATTGGACATTCCAGGTGGCCAGCGAGTTGGTTTGGTTGGACACAGCGGTGGCGGTAAAACAACCATCACTAAACTTATTCTGCGTTTACTAGATATCCAGGGCGGGTCACTGAGTATCGATGGTATCGATATCCGGGATGTCGCCCAGACAGACTTACGCTCCCACATAGCCTATGTCCCGCAGGAACCCTTGTTATTTCATCGCAGCATTGCCGAGAATATCGCCTACGGCAAGCCTGATTCTAAAAAATCCGAGATTGAGCGGGCGGCTAAATTAGCTCATGCTCACGAATTCATAAAAAACTTACCCAGTGGTTATGACACACTGGTTGGTGAACGTGGTGTTAAGCTCTCTGGCGGCCAACGCCAGCGAGTAGCTATTGCCCGGGCTATGCTTAAGAACGCACCAATACTTGTTTTAGATGAAGCCACCAGTGCCCTTGATTCAGAAAGTGAAAAACTAATTCAAGATGCTCTTTGGAAATTGATGGAGGGTCGCACAGCGATTGTTATAGCTCACCGTCTTAGCACTATCCAGCGTATGGACAGGATCGTAGTTTTGGAAGATGGCGAAATTGTAGAGCAAGGTTCACATAAAGAACTTTTAGAAAAAGATGGGGTTTATGCCAGACTCTGGGCTCACCAGTCCGGTGGCTTTTTGGAAGATTAAAATACTTGACTTGTTAAGTATTTAACCTTTGGAGGCTTCTTTTCCGGCAGCAGCCTGTTCGGCACCTTCAGGTGCCTGCCCGGTTTCGCCTTCGCCAGTTTCAGTAGGTTTGGCTTCACTCTCAGCAACTTCTTCACCCTCAGCAGCCGCGGCTTGAGCAGCAGCGGCTTCAGCTTCAGCAGCTAACTCTTCCTCGGATATCATGGCTTTGGTTTCAACTACTCTGGCAATTGGATGTTCAACGTCAGTTAAGATAGTTACGCCTTCTGGCACTGACAGGTCGGCAACCGTAATTTGGTCGCCCAGTTCGGCCAGCTTACTAGCATCAACTATAAGTTCATCTGGCAAATCTTTAGGCAGCGCCTCGACTTCAACTGCATCTAATTGGTGTAGGACCATCAAACCGACTTTCTCGGCCGGGATTTCACCTTCCAGGTGAATCGGTACTTCGGCTTCTACTTTTTCATCCCGGCGAATAGCTTGGAAAACGACGTGATCCAGACGCCGCTTAGCCGGATGAAAATGAACATCTTTAATAAGCGCTAAGAATTTTCGGTCGCCAACATTCAGGTTTAATGGGTGGTGTTTACCAGCTTGACGATAAATCTTAATTAATTCTAATTCCGGTGCCATAACATAAATAGACTCTTGGCCGTGGTTATGGATAACCGCCGGCACCAAGCCTCGGGCGCGCAAAGAAGCCAGCTGTTTTCTAACAACTGTTCTTTGCTGCAACTTCAATGGCGTATCTAAATTGGTCTGCACTGGCCTCTCCCTAGTTTTTGTCCCGGCTATTATAACAGATGTTATGTGGAATTTAAACTGTTACAATCTATATCAGGATGTTGTTTGATTCAGATAGCATCATTCAAAGCGGCGGGTTAATAGCTATTGCCCTGATGGTGTTTGCTGAAAGTGGCTTGTTATTTGGCTTTATCTTCCCTGGTGACACATTACTGCTAGCCGCTGGTTTCTTTGCCGGCCAGGGTAAGCTACCAATAGTCTGGCTGATAGCCGTCGTAGTGGTTGCCGCTATTGTTGGTGATAACGTCGGTTACCGTATTGGGCGCCGGCTTGGCCCCAGAGTCTTTAAACGTAAAGATGGCCTGTTATTCCGCAAAGATTACATAAGAAAAACCCAAGCTTTTTACGACCGCCATGGTGGTAAAACCATTGTGATTGCCCGATTTGTGGCTTACATCCGGACATTTGCCCCAATTGTGGCCGGCATGGGCAAGATGCAGTGGCAGCGTTTTGCCTTTTATAATATGTTCGGCGGCATTTTGTGGGGCGTCAGTTTGCCATTGCTGGGCTATGCCATTGGCAGTTCATTTCCGGAGCTGGATGAATTCTTTATTTGGTTCCTTATAATTTCGGCTCACCTGCTCTTAGCAGTAGTCTTGATTCATATATTAAAAAACCCTGTGGTTAGGAAAAGGCTAAGAGAACAGGTCGGGGAAGACTGGCGGCATTATTTCAACCACCGTAGTTAATCAGTCTGGGGGTTATCGCGACCATAAATCATTAAC
>DATESY010000097.1:0-9501 GCA_035283865.1 Saccharimonadales bacterium (SeqCode) | reverse complement strand
CATCAATTCGGCGCTCGATCTTGACATCTTCCGGATGTCCGACTACTGACTTAACGATATATTCTATGAATTGCTGGTCTATACTTACGGCCACGGTAAATCTCCTTATTGTTAAAGCTGGCTTATAAATTAATTATAGCAAGTTGGTTATTCAGTACTGGATTTTTCTGCAGCCCCAGGTGCAGCTGCTTCTTCAGCTGGCGCTTCAGGCTCAGCTGCCGGTTCTTCAGCGACTGGCGCTTCGTCAGTTACCGTTTCTTCGACAGTTGGAGTTTCATCTGTAGCTTCGGCTGTTTCCGTTGCTTCTGCTGCCGGTTCAGTTTTAGGTACTTTAGTCTCAGCCGGTTGTTCCGGCCTGGTGCTACGCCGTTTGTCCGGGTGGCGGGTTGCTTTTTTCTTGGGTGCCGAAGCGCTAAACCATTTTGGTAGTTTAATACCTTCTTTGGCTAGGAGTTTGGCTACCCGGTCTGAGGGTTGAGCGCCTTTGGCCAAGTAGTCGCCAATTTTTTCGCCGTCAAGGGTTATGGCTTTGGTGTGCGGGTCATAGCTACCAACGTAAGCCACTACTCGGCCACTGCTAGGGTGAAAGCGGCTGTCTTGAACAATCACCCTGAATTGGGCGTGTCCAGTCCTGCCTCTACGCTGCAGTCTAATGCTTAGCATATCCAGGCTATTTTACAGATAACCATCTCCGAAAGTCAACCTTCCTTAAGATAGTCTTTTAAAGCCGCTGAAGCCGCCATAACTTGGGCTGATTGTTTGCTGGGGCCTTCGCCCTGGCCTTTTAGTTCGTCATTAATATAAACGCCGACCATGAATACCTTGTCATGGTCAGGCCCTTCTTCCGACGTGACTTTATAGACCGGTGTAAAACCTTCGCGGCTCTGAATCAGTTCCTGGAGGTTGGATTTAGGGTCCAACCAGGAACCGTGTTCCAGAATGTCCTTAAGGGTCGGCAGCAGCGTGCGGCTGATAAACTCCTTAACAGCATCGTAACCCTTGTCTAGATAAAGAGCACCAACCACGGCCTCATAGCAGTTAGCCAAAATCTGTTGGCGAGCCCGTTCACTACCGCGTTTTTCACCGCGGGATAATCTAAGCAGTGGTTCAAAGCCTTCTCTGTCAGCCGCCGCACTAATGCTTTCGGTACGCACCAGGGCACTGCGCCAGTTAGTTAGGATGCCTTCTGGTTCTTTAAAGTTGTTATACAGATGCTCAGTTACAGCCAGCTCCAGCACGGCATCGCCCAAAAACTCCAACCGCTCATTATGGCCTTTGGCCGTAGTTTTATGCTCATTTAGATAGGAGCGGTGGGTGAAAGCCATAATTAACAGCTCCAGGTCGGTGAAACCGCCAAATTGTTTATCGGCAAAAGCTTTGTATTTAGATGTATCCATTTACAGATTCTGTTTCCTTATCTTCTTGAGGCCTAGTAGCATTAATTTACCTATATCTTCATATTCAATCTTATCCAGGGCTGCCGGGGCTGGCAACCAGGCCAGGCTGGCCATCCATTTTTCTTTCTTAACATAACTGCTCTTACCTTCGGCTTTGACTAAAAATATTTCGGTGGTCATCAGCACCAGGCTGCTGTTACGGCGGTAGCGGAAATTAATTCTACCCAGCCAGTCCAAGACCTTCATATGCCCCAGCCCGGTTTCTTCGCGAATTTCACGTTCGGCCGCCTGGCGGGCGGTTTCGCCCTCCTCGATGTGGCCTTTGGGTATGGTCCAGCGCTGCTTACTGTCCTGGATCAGCAGGATTTCAATAATCTTGGGGTCCTTGGCCGAGTGACGAAAGATAACGCCACCGGCCGTCGGTTCACGCACCACCTCATTAATGGCCGGACGCCGGACTAGCCTTCTAAAACGCTGTATAGGTTTAGGTCTTTTCAATAGATTTAGCTTTCTTCTTTGCTTTGACTGTTTTTTTGGCTTTTAGTTTAGTAGCTTTTTCTTTATTGCGCAGGACCGTCCCCAACACACCGTTAATGAACTTGGAGGAGTTATCGCCACCAAAGGCTTTAGCCAGTTCCACCGCCTCGTTAATAGCTACTTTAGGCGGTACATCCTCGGCTATGGTTAACTCGTAAACACCAATCCGCAGCACTATACGGTCAATGCGAGCAATTTGCTCGATCGGCCATTCCGGTGCTACCGGGCGGATGATATCGTCAATCTCTGGCTGATGTTTCGCTACACCATTGACTAGCTGCCTGATGAAAGCTTTGTCATCAATGGTTTCGCGGTAACGCTCAATATTACGAGATAAAACCGCAGCTAGCTTAAAAGCCTTATCCGCACATTCGCGGCGAAAATCCTCTTCATAGAGGGTTTGCAGCGCGACTATGCGGCCCAGATGGCGATTGGCACTCATTTGTTAAGTTGGTCCTTGTTTTTATTATACCCCATGGGGGTGTATAACTTCTTACTTGGCAGCTGTTTTTTTCAGGTTCACCTTAACTGGGCTTTTAGCATTAACCTGCTTGGCTAGCTTAGCAAACTGGTGAGAGCGGCGCATGCCGGTGCGGCGCGAACTAGTTCGTTTTTTGGGTTTTCCCACTTCAAAAATTCCTTATTTACTATTTGCAGCTATTTGCTATTATAGCTCATTGTCCGTCGGTTACTGTAATTATTGCGGAGGATTTCAAAGACCATATGAGTAAGCCCTTTGAGGGTGGATCTGATCAAGTAAGATACGACAATATCGATAGAAAAATCTGGAGAAACTATAGGATAGCAATGGGGCTGGCGGCAGCGGCATTTACACTGGGAGCCAGCCTGCTCATAGCCTATAAAGCAGCCGCTGGCGATAACCGCCCGGAGGTTGCCCATATTCAGCCAAGCGCACCTGATTTGCCGCAGCAACTAGCCGAGCTTTATCGACAGTCCCCTTAGATAACTAAGCTAACTAGCCGTCCAGGTACGTAAATCGCTTTTTTAATCTTTTTACCGGCTAAGAGTTTGGCGACTTTATCGTCATTTTTAGCCGCTTCAATGGCGGCTTTTTCGTCAATGTCAGCCTCAACCAAGATTTCAGCCCGGACTTTCCCGTTTACCTGAACAGCTAAGGTGATTAGATCCTCTTTAACCAGTGTTTCGTCCCAGGCCGGCCATTTACTGATATGCACCGAGCCTGATTGGCCCAACTCTGACCAAAGCTCCTCAGCTATGTGCGGTGCAAACGGCGCCAGCAGTTGGGTCAACACAATTAAAGCGTCACGCCAGGCGCTCTTAGCCAGACTGAAGTTATGCTCGCTCTTAATCTTATACAGCTCATTAACTGTTTCCATCAAAGTGGCGATAGCTGTATTAAATCCAAGCTCTGCCATATCCTGACTGACTTTCTTAATGGCTTTGTGGCTAAGCCTAGTAATTTGCACTTCAAGCTCAGTGTTGTGGCCTTTGGCTTCGTCTTTAGCGTCTAAGAATTCACCGACCAGGGTCCAGACCCGCTGCAGGAAACGGAAGGTACCGCCCAGCCCTTCTACGCTCCAGCTAGCTGCCTGGTTCCAGGGACCGATAAATAGTTCCAGCAGGCGGATAGAGTCGGCCCCGTAACCTTGTTTAATCAGCTGGTCTGGCTCGATGGTGTTATTCCAGCTTTTGCTCATTTTACGGCCGTCAGGCGCTAAGATCATGCCCTGGTTACGCAGGGTTTTAAAAGGTTCGTCGAAATCAATTAATTTTTCATCAAACATGACTTTGGTCCAAAAGCGGGCATAGAGTAGATGCATGACCGCGTGTTCGGCACCACCGATGTAATCATCTACCGGCAACCAGAAATCGACTTTAGCTCTAGCGAAAGCTTTTTGGTCATTATGCGGATCGGCAAAACGCAGGAAATACCAGCTGGAACAGGCAAAGCCATCCATGGTGTCGGTTTCACGCTCAGCCTGGCCGCCACATTTTGGACATTTAACGTTCACAAACTCCGGCACGTTAGCCAGTGGCCCACGACCATCACCAGCCGGTTCGAACTTTTTGAGTTCGGGCAGTTGAACCGGCAGTTGATCTTCCGGCACGGGCACTACACCACATTTTTGGCAGTGGATAATTGGGATTGGTGCGCCCCAATAACGTTGGCGGCTGATCAGCCAATCACGGATTTTGTAGTTAACGCGTTCCCTGCCAAAATCCTTGGTCATTTTTTCTCGGGCTTCAGCGGTAGGTGAGTTATTGTATGGGCCAGAATTAATCATTTTACCTTCGTCGTTATTTAAGAAAAACTCACCGTAGAAGCTATTAGCGCCCAGCCATCCCCATACCGACTCTTCGCTGTCTTCTTGGTCATTAAAGGCATGACCAAGTTTTCTAATATGACTTTCATTTTTTGAATTAAGCACCAGCCGCTCTAACTTGCCGTTTTTGTGTTTGAAAATAAATACAACTTCATCGCCGATGTACTCGTTCCAAAAACCGGCTTCTATCTTCTCTTCAATAAGCTTTTCGTAGGATTCCTGAGCAATCTTTGGGAATTTAACTTTCAAATAGCCGGCATCGGTTTTACCGACAACCTCGCCATCAAACTTTTTTATGTCCGACTCTGAGATATTTTTCTGCCCCATTATGTAACTAATACAAAAATCTAGCTGCGGCATGATGACCGGGATGATCGGTAGCTTAAACTTTTTGGCGAATTGCCAATCCCGTTCATCATGAGCTGGTACAGCCATGATGGCGCCAGTGCCATAGCCAGGGAGAACATAATCGGCAACCCAAATTGGTACTTTCTCGTTATTGGCCGGATTAATGGCATGAGCACCTGTGAAGACACCAGTTTTTTCGCGTTCAGTTTCCATTCGATCAATTTCCGATTTACGCTCAGCCTGCTCTATGTAATCTTTGACGTCTTTAGAAATACTTAACTTGTTAAGTATTTTATGCTCAGGCGCCAGGACCAGAAATGTTGCTCCATATATTGTGTCTGGGCGGGTAGTAAAGACCTTGATTTTCGGAATTATCTGCCCAAGTACTGTTGGCTCAATATCTGAATTAAAGTGCGGCTTTTGGGCAATTAGACTTACGAAGTCGGCCGAAAGATTCTCGGCAATTTCTTGAGGCTGCGATATCGGGACGACGTCATCTTCAATATCAGCTAATACAGTGATGTTCTTCGCGTGCTTTTTTATTGCTTCAAAGTCAAATTCCCAATCACACGCCTTTATCAAAGGTTCCCTTTTCTTACCATCAAGAAATTCTGTTCGTAGCGGCGGCGCGATCATAATTAGACTGTTAATGGGCCGCTTGAGTTTAGGCAATAATTTCATCGCACCAACCCCCCCAAGTGAGTGGGTTACTAAAACCGTCTTTTCGGAGAATTTATGATTTTTTAATAAGAAATTAACCTGATCCTCAATAATCGGTTCGGTCGTATGGGGTAAATTTGGTGCGTATACTTTCGCACCCTTTTCTTGCAACGATTTCTTTAACCAAGGCCAAAAATCATTGCTGTTTGTTCCCTTGAATCCATGGAGAAAAACAAAATCCAAATCTTTTAGATCCGATTCAACGGCGAAATTGATTTCCGCCCCCTGACTTCTGCCTATCCAGTTACGCTGCATGGCTTTGATAGCTTCGGACCAATTGACGTTGTCTAAGTCATCAGCTAGCCTATCAGCATAGTCGATAATCCTAAAGAACCATTGTTTTAAGGCCTTCTTTTCGACCAAGTTGCCGCAGCGCCAGCAACGGCCATCTTCGACCTGTTCGTTGGCTAGAACGGTTTTATCAAACGGGCACCACCATTGCAGGCTCTCTTCCTGGTAAGCTAGACCTTTTTTGTAAAGTAGTAAGAAGAACCACTGGGTCCATTTGTAATAGCTCGGGTCGGTGCTGTTGATTTCCCGTGACCAATCATAAGAAAAGCCCATCTGCATCAGCTGCTGTTTAAAGTTCTCAACATTCCTGGCTACTGCCTCCTGAGGACTGATGCCGGTTTTAATAGCGTAGTTTTCGGCTGGCAGACCAAAAGCATCCCAGCCCATGGGATACAAAACATTATTGCCCTGCATGCGGTTATAGCGGGCGATGGCATCACCAATGGTGTAGTTTCGCACATGTCCAACGTGCATAGCCGCACCGCTGGGGTATGGGAAGTACTCTAAGACATAGCGTTTGGGCTTAGTTTTATCCTCAGTGGCTTGATAAATTTTAGATTTTTCCCAAACTGCCTGCCACTTAGGTTCAATTACTTTCGGATTGTATCTCTTCATTGCTTATTTCTATTCTAACAGAGAAGTTATCTAGAATTGCTTGAGATAGTTAGTGCTGAAACTGGTGGCTATTTTTTGTTTGGCTTGCCAACGCTCTTGGGCAAAGTCAAGAAGTTTAGTTACAAGCTCGACGCTGGAGACGCCAGCTTTGCGCCAATTATGCGCGTATAGGCCGCCTGGTAGTGGATTCACCTCATTGAAATAAACTTTACCGGTTTTTCCATCAATTAACATATCAACCCTGGCAATGCCGCTGCAGCCCAATGCCTTGTAGATATCCAAGCCGGTTTGTTCGGCCCTTTTATAAAGCTCTGTTGGAAGTTGCGCCGGAATTTCGCTGTAGCCTTGGGCGCCCGCTTTGGCATTACCTTTGCCCTTTTTACCGCCCTGCATATATTTCATGTCGAAGTCAAAAAAATCTTCCGGCTTGGTCAGCGGCCGCTCGAGTAATGCCGGCACTGGTTCGATGTTGCCCATTATCGGCAAAGTAACTTCGATTAGATTCGACACACCTTGCTCGACAATAACTTTGTCATCATAGTGCGCGGCAACTTCCAGGGCATTCATGACACCCTTTTCGTCCTCGACTCTAGAAATACCTATACTAGAGCCAAGATGCGCCGGTTTAACGAATAAAGGATACTTCAGACGTTTGATCGATTCCAAGATTTTTCTTGGGCTAGACAATTCACTGCTAGAAAACCATACCCAAGGTGTGCCTTGAATGCCGGCGGACTCTGTGACTTGTTTGGCCAGCACTTTGTCCATGGCCACCGTACTTGAGCGAAAATCACAACCCACATATGGTACGTTGGCCATCTCCAGCAGCCCCATCAGCTCACCGTCTTCGCCGTGTGTACCGTGCATAGCCGGAAAGATAACATCTATTTTTTTATACATTTTACGGCCGGCGAACTGGCTGGACTTTACCAGAGTTAGTCCATTATCAAATAGCAGATGAACCTTCGGTGCCTTGCGCATAAAATCCTCAATCTCGCCGCTTTGATAAAGCTTGATGTCTTTAAGCTTTTCATCCCAGTACCAGGAACCGTCTTTAGCGATATAAACTGCTTCAACCTTATATTGTTTTGTCAGTTCAAGAGGTTTAATAACAGAAGCCAAGGCAGTAATAATAGAGACATCATGTTCGGTTGATTGACCGCCAAAGATGACTGCAACTGTTTTCATTAGAATTTAAGTATACAATTTATGCTAATTAATTGTAATTATCGGGCCAGTCATTTTGCAGCAGCACCAAATCCCCGGCTGCCACGAACTGATCCAAATTGTTATAAAAGTTAAGCGGGTCTTCCTCGATAACTAACTGACCGTTATATTTTTCATCCCGTATGCCCCGGATGATACCGTCTGTAACAGAATGTTTCATTAAAATGATAAGATCGGGTCTTGCCCGGACAATGGCCTTGCCAAGCTGGTGGTGTATAGCAGCACTGTCTTTACCTTGATCTACTAAACCAGGTGTAACATAAACTTTGCGCCTGGCTGGCAACTCTTTAAGTAGCCTAAGACCTGCTAGCATACCTTCAATATTACCATTATAGGTGTCGTCGATAATCCAAGCACCGCCAGCCTCACGTGGTTGCATACGATGCTCAAAAGGTTCTATTTTAGAAACACCTATTTTTATCTGCTCCTCGCTTAGGCCAAGCTTCTCAGCCAAAGCTACAGCTAGGGCTAAGGGGCCGACCTGATGCCTGCCTAAAAGCAGGCTTTGCAGGCTGAGAGTTTTAGTCCCTTTTTTCATTAAGAAACTAACGCCATGAATGCTCGTCTTCACATTACTAACTTTCCAGCCGACAGCTTCTTGCGAGCTAAAAAGTTTATAGGATTTTTTAATAAACGGCTTTACGGCTTCTGACTCTTCATTAACATAGACGTTATCTTTTAGATAATCCGCCAGTGAAAAAATGTCTTCTCCGGCAGTAGAAAGTGTTTTGTATTTATCCAGGTGCGCAGGAGCCAACCCCGTAATAATACCGATATTCGGATGGGTATTTTTACTAAAACCGGCTACGTCGCCAGGTGCTCCTTCACCGTATTCGATAATTAAGATATCTTCATCACCCTTTAGCCTGGCGGCGAATATAGCATGACTGATAGCCACGTTCTTATTGGCCGGCGTGGCAGCAACTTTTTTGCCCTCGGCGAGTACTGTAGCGAGTATTTCCTTCATGGTCGTCTTGCCGTAACTACCAGCCACTGCGATCTTAATGCCCGGGTGGTCCCTGAATATTTTCTGTGAATGTCGGACTTTAAAAGCAGACAACGGGTTTACGTACAACCATCTTCCGAGTAGAAGTGGCACGACCACTAGGTGGGTCCATACAAGCGGTATGCTAAAAAGAAGGTCTACAGCAAATATTAATGATGGATTCTCGTTTCTAAAGGCCCATATTCCCCAAACCAGGGCAGTAATAAGTTGTGCCAGCATGCCAACCTTTACCGCGAATAATAGGGTTTTAGAATGACGGGTTTTGACTAGTGATTTACGGTAGGTGACTTTGCTAAAGTCTTGTACGCGCCACAGCCACTTCAAGTACGAATTAATCTGATACTCTGTCGCCTGCAGCATGTAGACAATAGTTATTGCGAACTGCGGTCGATACATAGCCAAAAGCGATCTAAACATTTAAAAAGTCCTCTACTAGTTGCATGACTGCTCCTGGTTGTTCCTGGTGTAAAAAATGTCCGGCGTTTTCAATTATTTCCAAAGTTGAGTTGGGTATGGCTTGATTTAGCAGCTGGCCTTCTTTGAGCGGTGTCTCACGGTCCTTGTCGCCATAAATTAAAAGTGTCGGTTGCTTAATTAGTTTGGCAGCTAGGCGTAGATCCTCGCCAGCTGTTTTTATAAAAGTCTGCCGCATTTGCGGCAATAACATTAGGTCAGAGCCAGCTTTCTTATAAAGGTAAGTCTTGATTTTCGTGGCTTTGTGAGCAGGTAGTAAATACAGAGGAATTTTGACAACTTTAGCACTAGCCCGAAGCGTTTTAAGGCGAAAAGATTTTTCCTCTCTCACACCGGCCGATGCCAGTAAGACTAACTTACTTGGCTTTAAAATGAAGCTACTTACGCCTTTTATAGCCACAGCACCACCAAAAGAATGACCAATAATTACCTCAATTTTTTCTATGTTGAGCTTACCAAGCCATGCTGCCACAAAATCTGCATAATCTTCTAAGCCCCAGGCAGTTGGGGGTTTTTGTGTTCCACCAAAACCAGGTAAATCCAACATCAAAAGTTGATATTCTTCTTGTAGTTTTTCAGC
>DATESY010000096.1:0-7334 GCA_035283865.1 Saccharimonadales bacterium (SeqCode) | reverse complement strand
GCCACCAGCGTCAGTTATTCACTGAATGTAACCTTTGATCCGGTGCTGTTTAGCAACGCTAACATTGACAGTTCCGGCCGCTCTAAAGCCCCGGTGCTACAAGTACCCAAACTGACCACCACCCGTTCGGTAACCGAAGACCCGGCCAACCTGCTTTTTAACGGCCAGAATAATGGTTCGGAGGGTCAATAAGATGAAACTAAAATTGTCCAAGCTTAAAAAAGCCGATATGGACAAGAATCAGACACGTCTAATAATGACGGTAGGCATAGCCACCGTTATAACCATCTTTTGTTTGGTAAGCACTAAAGCTTTGCTGGCCCAAGCCAGCTATCACCGCAGCGAACTGGCCGCCAAAAGGGCTGTTATTAAACAGCTTAAAAGCAATATTGATACCGCCACTACGCTGCAGACCCAATACCAAGCCTTTAATAGCGTTAACCCAAACTTTATTGGCGGTAAAAATGTTACCGAGCCTAACGCTTCGCCGCCTGATGGCGACAACGCCCGCCTGGTACTTAACGCCCTGCCCAGTAAATATGACTTCCCAGCCCTGATTTCCAGCGTTTCCAAGATACTGTCTGGTGCCGGTATGGCCAGCCCCGGCATTGCCGCCAGTGATATGTCGGCTACTACCGACAGTACCGCCAGGGTTAACCCAACACCGGTTGAAATAACCCTTAGCCTTAATGGTGTAACTACTTACGGCGGAGCCCAGAACCTGATCCGTGATTTGGAAGGTTCAATCCGGCCATTTAACGTCACAACCCTGGAATTTGGCGGCAGCAGTGCCAGTATTTCTTTATCAGCTGGCCTGAGCACCTATTTCCAGCCGGCTAAAGCCCTTGGTAGCGGCAGCACAAAGGAGGTGAAATGAAGCGCTCAGAACTAACCTTACTGGTCGTAGTGGCTGTTATTGCAGCCCTAATTTCGTTCTTTGTAGCCGGCGCAGTCTTTAACCCGCCCAGCAAACGCACCAAAGTGCCGGTAGTGGAGGCCATTAGCCCAGCCTTTCCTGATGTTAAGAATGACCCGGTTTACCAATCATTCATGTACCAGGGCGCGCTTGATCCTACCCAACCAATCCAGATTGGCGATACTAAAAATAGCACACCTTTTAATCCTTAAGGCTGTTTAGGTAGCCACTGATGAACCTCTTATCGCCGACCAGCCAAGCCAGGGTAGAGGAAGTTCTGGTTACCGACGGCTTACTTAGCGATAGTGAGCTAAGTCAGCTGAAAAATGAGGCGCTTAAGCAAAAAAAACCGGTACTGGCATATATAATACAGACCGGCCGGATCAGTGATGAACAGTTAACAAAGGCTCTGGCCGAGATCGGTGGCGTGCCTTACGTTAATTTAAGCAACCTGCATGTCGATGCCAAGATACTGGGTCTGCTGCCTAAAGACCTGGCCGTGCATTATATGGCCGTGCCGATCGGTGAAATGCAAAACCAGCTGGTCGTAGCCATGCTGGACGCTGATAACATCCAAGCTGTTGATTTCCTAAGCAACAAAATCGGCCGGCCACTAAAGGTCTATGCCGCCAGTGGATCCGGTGTCCGTCACATCATTGACCAATACGGCAGCGCTGGACTGGAACACGGAGTCAGCTTAATACTAGACAGTGCCCAAGAATCTAGTCGTACTAGCCGGGAAGAAGACACTGCCCGCTCAGTCGAAAAGGCAGCCCAGACGATTGTCCAGGATTCACCAATTAGTAAGGCTCTAAATGCAATCATGGAATATGCTGCTGCCAACAAAGCCAGCGACGTCCATATTGAGTCACTGGAGAATGAGTTGAAGATCCGCTGCCGGGTTGACGGGGTGTTGAGAGAAGTTATGCGCCTACCCAAAAGCGCCGAAGCTCCCATTATAAGCCGAATAAAAATTTTATCCAATTTAAAAATTGATGAACACCGGGTGCCCCAAGACGGCCAGTTTACAATTAAGGCCGCCGGCCGTGAAATTGACCTGCGGGTGGCCATTAGCCCGGTTATTTGGGGCGAGCAAGTAGTCCTGCGCCTGCTGGATAAGTCCGATACCAGCCTCAAACTCGAGCAAATGGGCTATAACGGCCGGGGCCTGCGGGCCATCCGTCAAGCCTTGACCCAACCTTATGGCATGATTCTGACCTCCGGCCCGACCGGGTCCGGTAAAACGACCTCTATGTATGCCATGATCCAGGAGATTAAAAACGATGCCATTAACATAGTTACCCTGGAAGACCCGGTGGAATACAAGATTCCGGGTATTAACCAGATACAGGTTAACCCTGATGTCGGCTTAACCTTTGCTTCGGGCCTGCGCTCCATCTTGCGCCAGGACCCGAATGTGGTGATGGTCGGTGAAATTCGTGATAAAGAAACGGCTAATCTGGCAGTCCAGGCGGCTCTGACCGGCCATTTGGTCTTTAGTACTCTGCACACTAACACGGCCGCCGGTATCTTACCGCGGCTACTGGATATGGGGGTCGAGCCTTTCCTGATTGCCAGCACCGTGCACACAGTTATTGGCCAGCGCCTAGTCCGCAAAGTCGTGCCTGGTGGTCAGGTCTATAGCTCCAGCCCGGCTGAGACCAAAGCCATTCAAACTGCTCTGGGCCATCTATTACCTAAAACACCGGCTCAAGTAGCGGCTGTTGGCCAAGATTTGGGCTATGCCAACTTGCCACTGGCCAACCAAAACGCTTATACTTTGGTTAAGGGCAAGTCCTCGCCCGATAACCAATCGGGTTTTGCTGGCCGCATGGGTCTTTATGAGGTTTTTCAGATTACCGAACAGATTCAGGACCTGATCCTTAAACGCTCTACCAGTGCCATGATCCAGCAGATAGCTATGGCCCAGGGCATGGTAACCATGCGCCAAGACGGCTACCTGAAAGCCTTAGCCGGCTTGACCACACTGCTAGAGGTTAACAGGGTAGCATCAGTCGACGCTTAAAGAGGTGGGAGATAAGTTAATAGTGCAAGGCCAACCAAAAATTGAAATCCTGCTCGACGAAGTAGTCAAGCGTAAGGCTTCAGACTTGCATCTTCAGGTTGGATTGCCGCCTATGATCCGTATAGATGGCAATTTAACGTCCAGCCAAAGCGCTACGCCGCTTAATGAACAGATGGTCGAAGCCATGGTCTTCTCGCTGCTCGATGAAGACCAAAAGCAGATATTACTGCGCGATAAAGAATTTGATTTTAGCTTCGCCTTTGGCTCCTTAGGCCGCTTTAGGGTCAATGCCTTTCATGAGCGGGGCAATCTGGCTGCCGCCATGCGCCTGATTTCTAACGAGATTCGCTCTGTTGAGCAGCTGGGACTACCAAAAGTGATTAACAACTTTGCTAATTACCCCCGGGGGCTGGTACTAATAACCGGACCGACCGGTTCGGGCAAATCCAGCACCCTGGCGGCTTTGGTAGATAAGATTAATAACGAGCGGGCGGTCCATATTATTACCGTTGAGGACCCGATTGAATATACCCATCAGTCCAAAAAAGCCGTCATTGTCCAGCGGGAGGTGCACTACGATACCTACAGCTTCAGTGCTGCGCTGCGCTCAGCCTTGCGTGAAGACCCGGACGTGGTTTTAATCGGCGAGATGCGCGATCTGGAAACCATTGCCGCGGCCATCACTATTGCCGAAACCGGCCACTTGGTCTTTGCCACCCTGCACACTAACAGTGCCTCCCAGAGCATCGACCGGATGATTGACGTCTTTCCGCCGCACCAGCAACCGCAGGTCCGGGCCCAGCTGGGCAATATCTTAATGGCCATCTGTTCCCAACGTCTGATTCCGGCTCTGGGCGGCGGCCGGGTACCGGCCGCTGAGGTCCTAATTGCTACGCCAGCGGTTAGAAACATTATCCGCGAGGGCAAAAACTACCAGTTGGAGGCTGTCATTCAAACCGGTGCTGAATACGGTATGCAGGGTATGGACCGGGTGCTGGTCAGCCTGGTTCACGCCGGATCCATCAGCTACGATGAAGCCCGTAACTATGCCGTTGACCCCGAAGAGCTAGACCGGCTGATGAGGGGCTAGAGCTATGCTGAGTTTTACCTACGAGGCCCGCGATGTCAAAACCGGTAATATGGTCAGTGCTGAAATTGAGGCCGAAAGTGAAGCGGCAGCTGCCCGTTTATTAACTGAGCGGGGATTATCCCCGTTGGAAATAGTGCCAAGCAAAGATAAGGCGGCTAAAGAGTCGTTTCTTAACCGCCTTCCGTCTAAACAAAAAGTTGTCTTTTCACGCCAGCTTTCAACCCTGGTTAATGCCGGCCTGCCGCTAGTGCAGAGCTTGAATACTGTCCGGAGCCAGACTGCCAATAAGCGGCTTAAATTCATAATTGGCAGGATTGTTAGTGACGTTGAGGCTGGTTCGAGCCTGGCCGAAGCCATGTCGCGCCATCCCAAGGTTTTTGGTGAAGTCTACACCAGTCTGATCGCAGCTGGTGAAGCCTCGGGTATGCTTGATGCCAGCTTAGAAAGACTGGCCAACCAAGAAGAAAAAGACGCCGAGATGGTCAGCAAGCTACGCGGGGCAATGATTTACCCTCTGATTGTGGTAATTGTACTTTTAGGTGTCGTGACCTTCCTGCTGACTTCCGTCCTGCCCCAAGTAGAGAGTTTGTATGCCGGACTGCCCGGCGCTAAGCTGCCTTTTGTTACACAAGCACTGCTCGCCGTTGCCCATTTTGTCATCGGCTTTTGGTGGATAATCCTGCTGGTTTTAGCGACCGGTATAACTTTATCTGTCCGCTGGGTCCGTACCCCGCCCGGCCGGCTGTTTCTTGATGGGTTTAAGATGCGGACCTGGGGTATCGGCCCGCTGTTTATGAAGGTTTATATGGCCCGTTTTGCCCGGACCTCGGCAACCCTGGTCAGCAGCGGCGTGCCATTGCTCCAGATGTTAAACACCACCGCTAAAGCCATTGGTAATGTCCATATCCAGGCAGCGGTGATGCAGGCTACGGAGCAAGTCAGGGGTGGCAAGGCACTGTCGGCCAGTTTAAGTGGTGATCGGAACTTTTTGGAACTAGTGCCCAATATGATCCATATCGGTGAACAATCGGGTGCTTTGGGCGATATGCTGGCTAAACTGGCTGATTACTATGAAAAAGAGGTTGATAACCAAATCAAGTCCATCTCAACTGTCATTGAACCGGTCTTGATGGTCACTGTCGGTATAATTGCCCTGATTGTAGTCGCTGCCGTGCTGCTGCCGATCTATACGCTGGCCGGTAAAAACTTCCTAAGTCCTTAAAAAACTATTGATTATCGCAGGATCTGTAATACTATATAAGCATTAACACCATCTAACTTTAAAAGCCGGTAGGGGGCAATAACGAAATGAAAAATTTATTAAGAAGAAGCAGCAGAGGCTTCACAATCATTGAAATACTTATAGTTTTAGCTATAGCTGGTTTGATACTGACGATTGTCTTCATTGCCGTGCCGCAACTGCAGCGCAACACCCGCGACAACCAGCGGCAAAACGTGGGCGGTAATCTATCTACCGAACTCAACACCTATTCTTCCAATAACCAAGGTACATTTCCATTTAACGGCGCTGGCGCTACTTGGGCTGCTTGTACGACACTGGTGGCCAGTCAAGGCTGTAACGACTGGTACTCCCGTTACATTAACGGCATCATTAACTTCAAAGATCCCAAGACTGGCACCAACTTCACAATTAACATGTCTACCAGCGCCACTCTGCCAGCTTGGGCGGCCGGTAATATATATATCTCCGTGGGTAATAAGTGTAGTGGCGAAAGCATTGCTGCTGGCAGCGGTGGTGGCGCTAGCTCTAAACAATTTGCACTACTTGTTACGTTGGAACGTACTAGTACTTACTACTGCATAGACAACGGTTAAGATAGGTTTTTAGTATACTTTAAGCAATGCTTAATGTTATTGCTTTATTTAGCCTGGGACTGATAATGGGCAGTTTCGTTAACGCCCTAGTTTGGCGGACATATAAAAAGAAGGACATACTAAAAGGGCGCAGCCAGTGTGTGCACTGTGGTCACCAATTAGCGGTGGCTGATTTAGTACCGGTTTTTAGCTGGCTGACTCTTGCTGGCCGCTGCCGTTACTGCAAAAAACCAATTTCTGTTCAATATCCATTGGTTGAACTAAACGCGGCGGCGGTTTTTGCCTTGTCTTATATTCTCTGGCCGGTAGATTTGGCTGGCGGGCAGTGGCTATTGTTTACTACCTGGTTGATAGTTAGTGTTGGCCTGCTGGCCCTGGCGGTTTATGATCTGCGCTTTATGCTGCTACCGAACAAAATACTTTACTGGGCGGCTGCCGTGGCGGCCACTGGCCGTTTAGTGTATATCTTAGGCTTTGAGCCTGATAAATTGGATGCAGTCGTTGCCTGGGTCTTGTCTGTAGCTGTCGCTGCCGGCCTGTTTTGGCTGATATATATAGTGTCTACCGGGAAGGCCATTGGTTTTGGTGATGTGCGTCTAGGGCTGATATCGGGTACGGTTTTAGCTGATCCACTGCTCAGTCTACTAATGATATTTGGTGCCTCAGTCCTGGGGACCTTATTTGTGCTACCCGGCCTGGCGCTTGGGCGCCGGTCAATGATTAGTAAGGTACCTTATGGGCCGTTTTTAATCGTCTCGACTTTTATCATTTTATTGTTTGGCGAACAGTTTAGCGATTGGTATCAAAGCCTTCTTTAACTGACCCCAGCCAGAACCCCTTATGCTATACTGGCCGTATGAAAGGTCTCCCGGTGGGCTACAGCATAGTCGAGGTTATGATTGTGCTGGGGATTTCCGGCATTATTTTTGTCAGCGGCTGGGCACTATTTGCCGGCCAAAGCGCTGAAACCGGCTTTAACCAAGCCGTTCAGGATCTGGCTTCGGAAATTTCTTTTCGGACTAAGGAAGTGGGCGCCAGCACTTTGTTTAATGCCCAGGGCTACAGCTGCAATGTTAGCGGCAGTCCGCCTAGGGCGGCGCTAAGCGCCGGTTCAGGCTCCCAGACCGGCAACCAGGACTGTTTGGTGTTGGGTAAGGCTTTTGAAGTTCTAACCGGCAGCTCAGACATCTATATACATACAGTGTTGGGTAACCGCCTAAATTACGTCAGTGGAGTGTCTCTTGGACCCTCGGGCAGCTTGGGTGAAGCCAATCCAACGACTGCCACTGTAGCCGACGGGGATTTAACCTATGGCTACAAATTAAGTTCCAGCACTAAAATACTGTCTTCCAAAACAACCATTGGCAGTGGTGAGACACCCTCCAGCCTGGTTGGATATTATATTGATTTCAATGGCGAATCGGGCAACAACCAAAATGGCAGCCAGTCTTTTTCACCGTGGTCGT
>DATESY010000095.1:0-3491 GCA_035283865.1 Saccharimonadales bacterium (SeqCode) | reverse complement strand
ACCGCCTCGGCTACCAACAGTGGCAGCCCAAAGCCAGTGCTCTAAAAAGCTACAATGCCGGCACTAAAAAGATAACCGTCTTAGATGAAACTGATGCTCAGGGCTCGAGTAATGCCGATGCTAACTATGAAAACTTCAGTGACGTTTACATTGTTGGTCCTAAGGCAGTCTTTTCCAAGAGCTGGTATGCCGACTACAGTGACAGCGCTAGCCTAGAAGATAACCAGTTGGGGATTTTCAGCATCAATGTATCCGGTGGGACTCGCTCAGTCCACAAAACTTTCAGCTATGCTGCCTTTGAGTCCACCTACTTGCAATCATTTCCTTACAGCCCAGACCAAATTTATTACCAAGCCGTCGAAAAAAGCGACCAGCCTAAGTTCTTTGTCTACGCCAATGGCCAGGTTAGTGAAAAAGCCGAAACCAAAAAGGACTTTGATAACTACCTAAGCAGTGGCTACAACACCTACCTCATCTCGCCATCGGGTAGTGCGACCTTTTGGAGTGAATCACGTGATGGCAAGGACAGCTTATTTACTGGAGACAACGTTGGCGCCGCCGCTCAGCAAATTGTCAGCCTATCAGATTACCAACCTTATGGCTGGTATAGCGAGGATTACCTGCTAGTTTCTAAAAACGGCAGTGAACTCTATATTCTCGGCAGCGAGGGTATTAAAAAAGATAGCGATGCCCTAAAGATTACGGATTATCATAAACCAGCACTTTCATATCCCGCTTATGGCGGTGGCTACGGGGGCATATAATATGGCAGAGCCAATCCAAGACATTGCTCCATCACCGGCTCAGCCGACAGCAACACCATCTGAGCCGGAAATAGTTAGCGATATCCCAGTCCGCGCACCGGTTGCCCAACCAGATGTCAATGATAAAGTATCTAAAACACCAGATCATGATTCAGATTTCATTCCTTCTGGTAGCCCAAAAGAAGATACTAAGCTAGAAGTAGCCCTAGGAGCTACTGCTCAAAAAGACCAAGAAGAACCTAAGACCAAGGATAGTAAACCCAAGCCAATCTTTGCCATAGCGGTAGCCTCAATAGCGATTATTTGCCTGACAGCCGGTGCTTATCTGAAATTCATAAACGGTAGCTAAGTTTTAAATTGCTGCCTCAGCCATTCATCCAGGCTGCCTGTTCCGCCGGCTGTTAGACATAAAACAGTATCACCGCTACTGGCGTGTTGTTTAATCTTTTGCTTTAATTCTTGGTTCAGTTGGGCGGGACTGGTGTGCGCTTGGGCTTTTTCGCTGAGAGCGGCCTTTAAATCTTCTGGCGATAGGGTAGGTAGGTTGGGATCTTCACGGGCTAAATAACTAGGTACGACGTACAACTGTTTAATATCGTCAAAGATATGCTTAAGTTCATCTTTTATAAAATGTTGCCGCAGGTTATGCAGCCCCTCATAGACTACAACTATATTATCGCCAGCGACCTCATGGGCTAACTGCAACGCCCCGCGAATTTTGCCCAGCGTGTGGGCATAATCACTATAAATGCCAGGTATAATCTGTTCAAAACGGCGGGAAAGACCCGGGAAACCATTCATTTTTGCAGCTAATTCCTCAACTGGCTTATTTAAGATAGGCCATAGGCCATTGGCTACCAGCCAGGCATTCTGGCGGTTAACCTGACCAGTTAATTTGATTTGGTCGATCTTAGGATTGTTTTCCTGCAGGACCATTTGATGATCGGTCGGTTGCTGTCCCAGCCGCTTAACATCACTTTGCCAGAAGGCTGCATGTTCGCTTTGAGCGATGAACTGTCTAAATGCCTTGTAATACTCTTCGCGGGTAGGGTAGATATCCGGATGGTCCCAATCAATGCCAGATATTAAGCCCATATATGGATGAAAGGCTAAGAAATTCCGGTCGTATTCATCAGCTTCATAAACAAAATACTGGCTACCTTCTTGGTATTGTCCCATTTCACCAAAGCTGAGCTTGGCGCCTACAGAATAACTAACAGGGACACCTAGCTGTTTAAATAGCCAGATTACCATGGCCGTGGTGGTGGTCTTGCCATGGGTGCCGGCCACAGCAATTACTTTTAACTGCTTATCGGTAATAATTTGGTTCAGCAGCTCATCGCGCTTACTGGATCTAATACCATTTTGCTTGGCAAAGACCAGTTCAGGGTGATTAGGGTCAGTTTTAGGCAGGGCCGAGCTATAGACAAACCAATCTATTGGGTTGCTGGTGTGGACGGCGGCTATTTGTTCCTGGCTTTGCCCGACATGGATATCCGTAATTCCTTGACTTGTTAAGTATTTTATATATGAACTGTCTTGGGCATCTGATCCACTAACTTCGTAGCCAGCTTGCTTGGCAATTAGGGCCAACGGCCCAATACCACTACCACCAATGCCGGAAAAGTAGATATGCATAACAACAGTTTATAGCTTATCCGCCTTGCATACCAACCCACGGGCGTGGCAACATAATATTGAGAATAAACGTAAGTATAGTGAAAAAACTGCTAAGCATAATACACCGGGTTCCATACAGCGTTTTCCTAGCCCTTTTTATTATCACTGGCATTACAGCTATTTATGCCCTACGTAGCAACAACCAGACAATGGTTAAACTGCGGGCTGAAGTCTATGCCACTGACCAAGCTGCCGGTGATGTGAACGGTGCGCTGAATAATTTGCGTGAATATGTCTATGGCCACATGAACACTAACTTATCCAGCGGTAGCAACGCCATAAAGCCACCAATCCAACTGAAATACACTTATGAGAGGCTGCTAGAGGCTGAGCAACAAACAAATGCCTCATCTAACTCCCAAATCTACACCGATGCCCAGAATTACTGCCAGGCACTGGTGCCCGCCTGGGCTTCTGGCCGCGGCCGGATACCCTGTGTACAAGATTATGTGACCAGCCGTGGTGTAAAAACTGCGCCGATACCGACCGGGCTTTACCAGTTTGATTTCATTAGTCCGACCTGGTCGCCCGACCTGGCCGGCTGGAGTACTGTCTTAGCCGGTCTGGCGCTAGGGGGCTTTATCTATATTTTTTTACTTAACTGGTTAACCAGGCGGAAAGTAAAAGAGCTCCTTTAAGGAGCTCTTTTAGTGATTTGGTCTTTGCTTAAGGAGCGGTATTGGTTGTTGGCGTTGTAGTGCTCTGAGGCGTTGAACCAGTTGATTGGTTTGTAGTATTGGAAGGGGTCGTCGAGCCAGAACTGCTGGGGTTCTTGTAGTACTCACCAATCTTGGTAACGACTTGTCCAGTGTCCTTGAGGTTTTCCCAGAAGGTAACAGTTTCGCGGTTGACAACCATCATATCTTCCGGCAAATGTAGTTCAGTGGTGCCAAGCTTGCGCAGGGTGTAGTTAGAATTTTGGGTTGTGGTGGTTGAGCTGGCACTGTTGTTCTCAATGTAGAAAACATTCTTAAGTACCAGGTATTTATTGTTCAGGTCGGTAATTTTACCAAAGTAGACCTGGCCGTTGGTCAAAAAGACTGCCTG
>DATESY010000094.1:0-4139 GCA_035283865.1 Saccharimonadales bacterium (SeqCode) | reverse complement strand
ACCCCCTTATAATGAAGAATATTGCCGGCAGTAGCCTCGATGTGACCCTTGGCAACTGGTTCTACCGTACGGAGCGTACAGGGGTTAGTGGCTTTTATAACCCTTTCGATCCTAAAGATGTGGCCCGCTACTTCGATGGTCCCTATGAGGCGCAGGTTCATAAAGTCTGGGCTAAAGCCAATGGCCGGCAGTTGTTCGTTGGCATTCCACCTAATCAGCCAATTATCGTGGTCCGGCCTGGTGAGCGGCTACTGGGGCACACTCATGAGTTTATAGGTATTAAGGCGCCGGGCACTTCTACCTTGCAGGCCCGTAGCACCTGGGGCCGTAACGGCGTAGCTGTCTGTATTGATGCCGGTTGGGGCGATCCAGGCTACATCAACCGCTGGACTCTGGAAATCTACAATATGAACCAGCATGAGAGTGTGGTTTTGCCGGTCGGTGAACGTATCGCCCAAATGGTCTTTTATGAAACTGGCCCGGTCAGCGGAGAATACAAGAAGCTCAGCGGTAAATACCAATCTGGTCTGAGCACCAATGTTGAAAAACTGGTCCGTGATTGGCGACCTGCGCAGATGTTGCCCAAAGCCTATAAGGACCGGCGGAGTTTGCCGCTGAACATCAAAGGTCTTAAAAAATAGGGTGGGATAATGATAAGTAGCTTATGCACAACCACCCCGGCCTATTTATAGTCATAGAAGGAGCTGATGGCTCCGGTAAGTCCACCCAGTTTACATTGACCGTTGAGCGGCTAAGAGCGGTCGGCCACGATGTGCAGATCTTTAAGTTTCCGCAATACGGCGAACCGTCCAGTTTTTTTATCAAGGCCTACCTAAATGGCGACTATGGGCCAGCCAACGAGGTTAGCCCTTATACAGCTTCCCTGTTTTATGCGCTGGACAGATACCACGCTTCATCTAAAATAATGGTTGCTCTTAAAGATGGCAAAGTAGTAGTCGCCGACCGCTATGTCGGTTCTAACATGGCCCACCAAGGCTCAAAGTTTGCCGCCTTAGCCCAGCAGCGCGGCTTTTTCATTTGGGAAGACAGCCTGGAGTTTGAACTGCTGGGCATTCCTCGGCCAGACATTAACCTTTATCTGCGGGTACCGCTGGAGATTTCAACCAAGCTGATGGGTGGCCGTTCAAAAAGAGGCTACACTGATAAAAAGCTTGACCAGCATGAAGCCGATACTCAGCATTTACAAAAAACCATTGCTACCTACGATCTGCTATGTAAACTGTTCCCCAAGGACTTTAAGGAAATAGATTGTGTAGAGGATGGGCAGCTACTGGACATTGTCAAGATCAATGACCACATCTGGCAAACTATAAAACCGCTGTTGCCCGAGCCTAAACACAAAGGCAAAGGCGCTGTCATTATCCTTGGTCAATCCGCCGGCGACCCTAAAACAAGAGCCAAAGTCAAGCAATCTAAGTCAGACTCCAAGCAGATTACTCCCGACAAGGACAAGCTTAATCAAATATTAGATCTGCAAGAACAAATGCTGGCTAAAGCTGGCTCAATTAAAGGAGTTAACCAGCAGCAACTGAAAACTGCCATAGAACTAACCACACCTCTTAGAGATTACAAAAACCAAATCGGAGGCTTGATCAAGCAAGAAGCCGCGCCCCGAAAAGCCGCTGAAACTGAACCAGCTTCACTTAATAAGCTAATTGGACAGCTGACCAAGTCAATGCCTGCTCCAACAGATGGCGAACAATTAAAATTAGTCCAGGCCAAACCGTCAAATGAATTTCAACTGCTTACTGAGGCGAGTATTACCGGTTTGAACTACCAGCAAAAGCAACAACTGCTTAAGGATAAGCTAAGAAAAGATCTCTCAAAGCTAGTTTATACTTTCGAAGCCATTTCTGACTTTAAGACTTTACTAGCTCTACGAAAAACAGTGAATACCAAGGAACTACAGCTCCTAACCGCTAGTCCGTTGCTTGGCTATAACACTCCGGAGATTATTGAGTCTGCTATCCTTGAGGAGTCTTTTAATAAAGCCTTTGAAATCAGTAGTGATGCTTATCACCAAGCAGCTTCAAAAGGTGATGCAGGAGCTATATATAACCTGCTACTGGGCCACAGCGTCCGCTACAAGCTGACAGTTGACGGGGCAAGTCTTTCTAAAGCCTTAAAAACCATAAAAGATCAGTCGCTAGTGGCCTTTCTAGGGCAACTGGTAGATAAAATTGGTGAGATTCATCCTAATGTGGCTAAAATACTATCTAATAAAGAGCCTTCCGGCTCTCATAAAAACATCAAAAAAACTAGATAAAGCCTTGCTCTCACCGAAGATTCATGCTAAATTATTAACCAGTTACCAAAGACAGTAGCTGCCTGAATGACAGGGCTTAATCTGCTACCAAGGTTACAAATAATATTAGTTTGTAATGGCCTTTGGTACTTATAACCAAAGGTTTTTTTGTTGAGCCGGTCGATAAACAACTAAGAAAGGCTAAATATGGCATTAACCAGAGACAAAAAAGAACAGGTTATTAGCGAGATTGAAGGACTTTTGTCTGACTCAAAGCTGACTGTAATTGCCAAATACCAAGGCACGTCAGTTACGGCCATGCAGCAGCTACGCAGGGCTGCGACCAGCGAAGGAACTAAGTTGCATGTGGTCAAGAACCGCCTGTTTAAGAGAGCTCTAGCTGCTAACGACAAGTTTAAAAACATTGATACGGCTGAGTTTGTCGGCCAGCTGCTTTATGCCTTTAACAGCGAAGATGAGGTGGCTCCCGCCCGTAGCCTGGCAGATTTTGCCAAAACCAATCCCCAGCTGGAGTTTGTAGCGGCTATTACCGCCGACGGGCAATTACTGGCAGCGGCGGCCGTCAAAGACTTAGCCAGCTTACCGACCAAGAACGTTCTGCGGGCCCAGTTGGTTGGCACAATCGGTGCGCCCCTCAATGGTTTTGTTAATGTTTTGGCCGGCAATATACGTGGAGTACTTAATGTGCTCAACGGGCGGGCTGATGCGTTAGGTAAATAAAGTTAAGTAATAAGCAAGGAGAATAATATGGCAGATAACGAAGTAAGCGAAACAAAAGAGGAAATCAAAGAAGAAGCAACAACCGAAGAAGCGGCCAAACAACCTGAAGCTGCTCAAGACAAGCCAGCCCCAACCAAGAAAAAGGACATTGAGGCTCCTAAGGAATTCGCTTCACTGGTTAAAGAGTTAGACAAGCTATCGGCTCTTCAGATCAGTCAGTTTGTTAAGTTCTTAGAAGAATACTGGGGCGTCAGCGCCGCTGCTCCGGCTGTAGCTGTGGCCCCGTCTGCTGGCGCTGAAGCTGTTCCGGCAGTTGAGGAAAAGAGCGAATTTGACGTTATTCTGAAGGATCCAGGCGCTCAAAAAGTTGCTGTCATTAAAGCCGTCAAAGACATTACCGGCCTTGGTTTGGGTGAGGCTAAAGCCATCGTCGACGGCGCGCCAAAGGCCGTCAAAGAAAAAGCCAGCAAAGATGAGGCGCAGGAAGCTAAAAAGGCTCTGGAAGCAGCTGGTGCTACGGTCGAACTGAGTTAAATCTAGTTCCACAAATATTTTGGGCTTGTCTGTTCTGGAATATTTTTTGTTCTTTTTTCAAAACTTCCGAGTCTTTGGAACAAGTCGAATAAAAGAATTATCCACAAGACTCCGCTTGAGCTTTTGACTTGGGCTACCAACTATGCTAGGTTTGGGGTAAGTCTAGCTATCAAACAAAGACGAGGTTTTTGGAGTAAATAATACAAATGTCTGACATACCTGAGAAACAAATAAAGCGCTTACGCTCTTTGATCAATGAGGCTGAAACCAGTCTAGCGGCTGCTAAGGAGCTCCTGGTCAGCCTGGTCGGTGAGGATTCGGTATTAACTGACAAAGTTAAAGATAAGTCTCTGGGCAAGGTGATTGAAGGTGTCTTTGACGGCCAAAACATGGTCGGCAGCGATGGTAAAGTCTACCCCGTACCAGCCAACTATGCCAGTAAATCTAAATTGGTGCAGGGGGATATTCTGAAGCTGACAATTGCCGATGACGGTGCCTTTATGTATAAGCAAATTGGCCCCATCCCCAGAAAGCAAGTAGTGGGGGTACTCAATCAAAAAGATGGTCATTACTTCGTCGACGTCGGAGATAAGGAATA
>DATESY010000093.1:0-3073 GCA_035283865.1 Saccharimonadales bacterium (SeqCode) | reverse complement strand
CTTGAGCCACAATTGAAGCTAGAATAATTCCCTGGTAAATATTTAGTGAATGGGCGGCAAAACCGTTAATTATGTCCTGGGTTAAGTGTTTGCCCATTTCATCCAGGGATTGGCGGATAATAGTGGCAGCTGGCGTATCAGCCTGCTTTTGGAAAGAATCGGGATATAAATAGCCTTCTAATGAAGCGCCGGATGGCAAAGAAGTCAGTGCGCTGTGACCACGGTAGGTGGTTGGATTGAAAGCGCTGTCTATTTCGCTCTTGCCGTAGCCGGCTTTGGTAAAGGCCTGCCTAATCTCATCCAGGCGTTTTTGTGGTAGGATGGTCAGCAAATTTTTGGCCACATCGCCATCAACCATTTTTTGGGCGATTTGGCTAACACTCATACTCGGACTAAACGAATATGTTCCTGCCTGCAATTTACCATGCAGTTCGTTACTTCTAACGTAGGTTTCAAAGACCCGCGAGTTACGGATCAAGCCGGCGCTCTTCAGTTTGACAGCAATTTCATGCAAGCCGGTACCGGAAGTAACGGTAAAGTACTGGCTAGTAGTAGTGACCGAGGACAGCGGCTTTAAGTTACTCACATACCAAGTCCGAAGGCCAATGACTCCGCCAGCCAGTGCCAAGACTACTGCCGCTGCGATAATGATCATGCGCCTTGGTGGCCGGGTTGGTTTGCTAATCACCTGCATTCTAAAACTATACCAAAACCCGGGCTTCTTTAGCTGCAACTAAAAAATCCTGCAAGATTACAACCGCTGCTAGCGCATCAACATGCTGATCTTTGCTATCACGATGCCGAGTCTCAGCTACCTTTGTGCTTAGGGCTTCATCCTGCCAGTAAAGCGGTATATCGAGTTGCGCTTTAGCTCGGCTGGCCCAGTTACGTACCCAGCCGGTTTGGGGGGTGTCTTCACCCGACAAATTACGCGGCAGGCCAATTACAATCGCCTCTACGTTGTTTTCTTTGATCATTGCCTGCAGCTGGGGAATCGCTTCCTTGGTTTTAACAGTTTTAAGCGGCTCAGGCAGACGGGCTAGGCTATCCGCCCGGGCTATACCCACCCGCCTGCTACCAACGTCAAGGGCTAGTATTTCCACTGCTGTTTACCTGCTCTTGGACTACCGTTATCTTACTGGCCTTAGGTGCTTTGCTGACCCAAAATGGGCTGAACTTTACCTCGACCTCTTTAACGCCTGGCAAGCTAGACAGGGCCGAGCGGATATCGCCGGTTTTTTGCCCAGCAGCCGTCTTTTTAATACCCTCAACATCCAGTATTGGTATGGCCGTGGTGTCTATGCTTAGCTGCAGAGTTAGCTTAGTCGGTGATTCCTGGCTCTGGATACTGACACTTAAGCCTTTAAGCGGATCATCATCTGACAGCTTCTGCTTTTGGCTATCGATCTGTTTATTTATCTGTCCTATGACAGCCTTTTTAAGCTCGTCTTTTTTAAGACTAAGGATGGTATAGGTAATCTTAACGGTTACAGTGGCAGTGGTGGCCGGTTGGCCAACGGGGGTCGATGAGCTAAGGGCTGGGTCGCTAAGTTTAAGGGTCGGAGTAATTAAGTACAGGTCTTGGTCCTCAAGTGTTTTTTGCCATTCCTGGGTGAATTTATCGGTATCGGCACTGGTTATTTTTTGTTTAGCGCTATCCATATCGGATTGGCTGAGAACTGTGGTGATATTATCAGTGCCGCTACTGGCGCTGCCGCTGGCACTAACATCGGACCGACCGGAAACGCTAAAGCTGGCGCCGCTAACATTGTACTTACTACCGCCGGTCTGGGCAGTTATGGCTGTCGAGCTGGTAGATTGGAAGGTACACTTGCCGCCCGACACTACCGGCGCAAAGGAAGTCTTGGCTTGGGTGATGTAGGTTAAGCCGCCGGTGGCCAGACCGCTGCCGGCCGGCACGTCTGCCGGTACCGTGGCGCTACAAGCCCCGCCGGACATAGTTACTGAGCCCTTGGCTTTATCGCCGTTATTTTGTTGGCCGGTAGCATTCACCGTTTGAGTCGACGTCTGGTCTTTAGTCTGCAGGCTAGCGGGGATAATAGCTTTTTCCTCATCCAGTGTTTTAGCGCTACCATCAGCCATCAGACTAAAGTTAGCTGACAGTGGCAGACTGGTAGTTTTAAGGGTTATTCGGGCCTTAGGTAACACCGAGGTCGCCAGGAATATAAAGATAATTAGCAGGACCAAGCCACCAATACCGGCTACCATGCTCAAGCGGAACTTATCAAAGTTCGGTATCTTGAACCTTTTATCTTTAGGGGCTTTAGCTTTAGTAGACGTAAGCACACCAGCCGCTTCTTCAGCCGCCATTTCTTCATCATCAAGCGGGATGGTTTCAGGCTCTTCGACGCCGCGGGCAGCCGCTAGCTCACCAACCGAGCGGCCATAGTCTATCTTAGCCTGACTTTCATCAATTTCTTCCCCGTCATCTTCAGCTACTGGTTCTTCTGCAGTTGGTTTTTGGGGCAACGGTCCCTCATGGATAGGCACTGGTGAGGGGGGGATGTGCGGTTTACTCTGCAGGTTTTTAGCCACCTGCAAGCCGGCAGCGCCGGCTAGTGGTAAGATAGCTGATTCACTGGTGATCAAAACAACGTTTTTAGCGGTTGTCTCACTGGCCCGTTTTAACAGACGCATATTAACAATGCTTTGCAGCACGCTGGCCCGTTTGGGTAGTACCAGCGCTACAACGCCGGCTTTGGTGTTTTCCAGCTTATCGATAATAGAAGTTATCTCATCATCAAGATCGATGTAAACAACGTCTTTACCAGGCTTAGATATATGCTTATCCGCACTCATGTCCGCAGCACCCTATTAAGTCTGTCTTTAACTGAAGTCTTTTCGGTGGCTGCCCCGGAGTTATAGGTGTCCATGCCGACTCTTAACAGCCCCATAGCCGTAATATAGGTATGGTCAGAAGCGTCACCGGTAGCATCGGTAATACCGACTACTTCTTCTGGCTGGATGTGCTGGACAATCGGCCTTTTGCTAAAGGGCAGGTTTTTGTACCAATCACCTTCTTCCAGGCGTTTCATCAGCATCTCCAGTGATG
>DATESY010000092.1:0-3257 GCA_035283865.1 Saccharimonadales bacterium (SeqCode) | reverse complement strand
CCGAGTACCCAAAAACGCATGGTAATCTTGGTTTCCGGCCAGCCAACGGCCTCTAGGTGATGGTGAAGCGGGCTGGAGATGAAGATCTTTTTACCGTGCCTAAGCTTTTTAGAGGCAACCTGCAGCACCACCGAGCCGGTTTCAATCACAAACACCAGACCGATAACTGGCAATAGCAGCACGGTGTTAGTTAGCAGGGCCACCACCCCCAGGGCAGTACCCAAAGCAAAGCTACCGACGTCACCCATGAAAAAGCGCGCTGGATAGATGTTAAACCAGGTGTAGCTCAGCAGCGCACCGACAATCGTCATGCAAAAGCCGGCAATGCCGTACTTCTTCTCAAAAAAAGCAATCAGCGCGTAAGCGCTGAAGGCAAAGACCGCCAGTCCCCCGGCCAGGCCATCGAGGCCATCGGTAATATTAACGGCGTTAGCCGTGGCAAAGACCACCAGGATAAACAGTGGAATAATCAGCCAGCCCAGATGCCACGAACCAACAAACGGAATTTCAATGGCCGTCACGCCTAATTTAGCAAAAAACCACCAACCACCGATAGCTGACACCCCTAGCAGCAACAAGGCTTTAATTTTGGCTCGCATGCCGGCAATGCCGTTTTTGAGGCTCTTGATATTAATAATATCGTCAAACAGGCCGATCAGGCCGGCCCCGGCCATAGCCGCTAGCGGTAACCAGGTTTCAGACCGGGACAGGTTACCGACCAGGGTCACCAAGATGGTACTTAGTACAAACACAATGCCCGCCATGGTCGGAATATTGCGGGCGTGCTTGGCAGCGTGCAGTTTCTGATAGACGCTGGCCTTTTCGCCGGTGATGCTGTTGGTGCGCTGCTTCTTCCACCACTTACCCGAAAAGGCAGCGCTGGTATAAATTGGCGTCAGAACCATGCTGATCAAAAAGCTCAGTAGGCCGAACATAAAAATTTGCTCAACAGTTGAAGAATCAGCCACTAACTGGATAACATTGGTCATGTTTGTTTTGCCATAACGGCCCTTATTATACCACTCATCAGCTTATCCGCCAGATCTGGGAGTGACGTTAAAATCATTTATCAACATCTGCGCCAGCTCACCAAAAAGCGGCTGGGCAGCGCCGCTACCGGCATATTTACCAACTTTGGGCTCATTGACCCTAACGGCAATGACGTATTGCACCCGGTCACCACCAACAAAGCCCAGATAGATGCCGTTATAGCGGTTGTCGTAGTAACCGCCAGCCGGATTGGCGATCTGGGCCGTACCGGTCTTACCACCGACGCTAAAGTTAGCCGGAAAAGGCTTTTTAAAAGTGTGGTGGGCTACCGAGTATTCCATTATGGCTTTAAGTTCTGAGCCAACACTAGGCTTTACTACACTTGTTCGCAGAGCCTCTGGTTTCTTCGGCTCGGCTTTGCCAGAGCTATCAATGATGCTATCAATCAGGGTTGGCCGGTAGTAAGTACCGCCATTTAAAATGGCTGCCAAGGCGGCCGCCAGCTGCAGTGGCGTAGCCGTCATGGCCTGGCCAAAGGCGGTGTTAGCATAAGTCAGCTGCAGCGCATAGCCGGATTTGGGATCTGGTATGGAGCCTTCCGCCTCATAGCCCTGCTCTATGCCGGTGGCTTTACCCAAACGGTAATGGTTGACCATGTAGTCGTGCCAGCGTTCCCGTGCGGTTTGGGTAACTTCGCCGGTTTTACCACCCATTTGCATCAGCAGCCAGACAGCGCCAGTGTTAATCGACCGGTTCAAGATATCGGTCATACTACGAGTACCGGGTCCGCCAATTTCTTCAATGTTGGTAATCTCGTGGTCATCCAATTTCCAGTGGTTGGGGTCGGCATAAGTGGTATCTGCCTTAACCACTCCGAGATCTAGAGCCGCGCTAATAGTCAGTGTCTTCATGACCGAGCCAACTTCCAGCGGCGAGCTGACCGTAGCGTTATTGAAGCGCTGGGCATCAGAGACATTAAAGTATTCGGCTGGATTATAGGTTGGTAGATTAGCCATGGCCCGGATGGCGCCGCTATCGGCTTCCATAATCAGGGCGCCGCCGCTGTCACTTTTAGAGGCTTCCAATCCCTGTTTTAAGATCGTTTCCAGCTGTCTTTGCATGCCTAGATCAAGGCTCAGTACCAGGTCCTTACCGGGCTTGGGATCGACTTGGACATTGTCGCGGCTGGCGGCTAGTGGTACACCTTGGGCATCAGTAATAGCCTTGAGCTTACCTGGTGTGCCCATCAGAGTCTTATCTAACGCTTGTTCAATACCGTAAGTTCCCTGGCTATCGTTATTAACAAAGCCCAGCACCTGGGCCGCTAAGCTGCCCTGGGGGTAGGTCCGGTACTGCTGGGCCTGGGTACCAACGCCAGGCAGTTTAAGATCGCTAATTTGCTTTTTTTGCTCTTCACTCAAACGTCGGGCCAGCACGACGTAGCGGCTGTTTTTGGTCTTCATGGCCTTGGCGTATTCAGTCTTGTCGGCCCCAGTTACGGCCGCTACCTTAGCGGCCGTCTCTGTGGCATTTTTAATAAAAGCCGGGTCGGCGTAGAGGGTATAGAGTTTCTCATTGAGTACCAGCGGTACGCTGCCGTTGCCGCTCTTGGCCGCAATGGTGCCCCGGCTAGCTGGGATGGTGTACTCTTTTTGCTGGTCGGCCAAAGCCTGCGCCCGGTAATAATCGTGGCGGATAATTTGCAGATAAAACAGCCGGGCGATAAAAATAGCCAGAATTAAAATCAAAAGGCCGTACCAGACAGATAGGCGTCGATTAGATTTAGGCGCCGCAGCTTCAGTGGCCGGCGGACTCAGACTTAGTCTCATCAACTAATTTATTGGCTGAGGCTGCCTGAAGGTGCAACTGAAACCAAACCCTTGGCTACATCACTACTGGCTACGCGCTCTAGTGATTGCAAGCGGGCGGAGGTGACTTCCAGGTTGGCTTTTTGATCCTGAAGCTCACTTTGACGTTGCTGCAGACTATTAATGGTGTAGCCATAGCTGTTGGTCTTGGTTACCTGGGTCAGATACAGCAGCCCGATAAGGCAAGCCAGGACTATTAAGATGATGGTGTTGCTAATCGGCCCTAATGTGCGAGTCGCGGCCACAAACGATACGCCGTTTTGTCCCTTGCGGGCATAACCGGCTTTTTGGGCGGCAACTGAACTTGAATATGTCATATTTTTTGTTTTACTTGGTCCCCACCCGCATTTATCTTTTAGGGGACAAGCGGGTGGGATTAATCCCGGTCAAGATTAAGCT
>DATESY010000091.1:0-3960 GCA_035283865.1 Saccharimonadales bacterium (SeqCode) | reverse complement strand
CTCCGGGCGCTGCGCTTTAAGCAAGGGTGGCATTTTAACCATATTATTCTCGTACTTCTCTAACTCTTTATCTAAATATGAATGGAATTTATCGAAGTGAGCGCCGACACCGCCGCCAATGATAATAGCGTCCGGCTGCAGGGTGGCTACCAGCGCATCAATACCTGGTGCTAGCAGCTTGACATAATCTTGCCAGACCTTTGGGTCTTCAATGTCCTTGGCCTTTTTACCATAGCGCTGTACAATCGCCCGACCAGAAGCCATATCTTCCCACTTAACTAATTTGCCGCCGTGCTCTAAGACTATTTGGCCGGCTTCGGTGTCCTGGTAATCCACATCAATCTTACCATCTGTGATAATACCGTCACCAATTCCAGTCCCAATCGTTAGATAAAGTATATTTTTATACTTACCATGAGTTAATAGTGCTTCGCTTAAGCCAGCTAGCTTAGCGTCATTTTCTATAAATATATTGGTTCGTACCAACAGTTTTTCCAGGTCTTTTCTAATCGGCACGTTTTCCCAGGCCAAGCGGCCGAACTCCAAACCAATACCCTTGGTGCGGTCTATGAGACCCGGCAGGGCGCAACAACAGGCAGCTATTTGGTATTCACTAAAATTCTGGAGGACCTTTTGCAACTCGCTAGTAAAAGCTTCGTATTTGTCTGGCGTGGAGAATTTTTGCCGGGCTAAAATCTGACCCTCAGCATTAAAAACTGCCCCCAAGGTCTTAGTGCCGCCCACGTCTATTCCCAAATACATGGCTTTAGTTTAGCAGTTTAACAGGGTATGGACAAAAGACCGGCGACATCTTACAATAGGAGACAATCTGCTTTATTAACTTTAAGGTGTTTAGCGGAAATATGTTAGAAGGAGGCATGATTTTCACATGTCCAAAACGGCTACTAAAAATTTAACTATGGATGAACTGCTGGCAGCTTCTGACATCGCCCAAATTAAGGCCGGCGATGTGGTGGAAGGCCTTGTCAGTTCAGTTAAGAAACACGAAGTCTGGGTCGATCTTGGACCTAACGGCGTTGGGGTAATCTTCCGCCGTGAAGTCGGCGGCACACCGCTGGTTGAAGGTGAAACAATTAGTGCCAGTGTAGTTGATCCGGAACTGGACGAAGGCTATGCCCTGCTATCTATGAAGCGGGCCAGTAAGGACCGTGGCTGGAGCGAACTAGCGCGTCTGTTTGAAGCCCAGGAAATCGTCGAAGTGGTGCCCTATAGCGCTAACCGTGGCGGCTTGCTGGTGGAACTGGAAGGCATCCGGGGCTTTATGCCAGTCAGCCAGTTGTCGGCTGAAAACTACCCTCGGGTATCTGATGCCGACAAAGACGAAATATTAACTAAGCTCAACAGCTTAGTCGGCAAAACCTTAAGAGTACGAATTTTGGACGTTAGTCGTAAAGACAACAAACTGATCTTTTCCGAAAAGGAAGCTGTGCGTGATGACATGCAATCTAGACTGGCCAATCTTAAAGTCGGCGACGACGTTGAGGGTGTAGTTACCGGTGTAATTGACTTTGGCGCCTTTGTTAACGTTGATGGTATTGAGGGCTTGGTGCATATATCGGAAATCTCTTGGGAGAGAGTAGAAGATCCGAAAAAGTACGTCAAAGTTGGTGAGGGCATTAAGGCTAAGATCATTGCTATCGATAAAGACCGCCTGAGCCTATCGATTAAGCAAATGACTGAAGACCCTTGGATGACCGAAGTTAAGCAGTTCAAAAAAGCGGACATTGTGGAAGGTAAAATTACCCGAATTACGCCGTTTGGTGCCTTTGTCCAACTTTCCCCATCGGTTGAATCGCTAGTCCATGTCTCGGAAATGAGCGACGATGAAGGTATTGATCCGGAAAAACTATTCAAGCTTAATGAGAAAAAGCAGTTTAAAGTCTTAGAAATAGATAAAGACAACCGCAAAATCGCCCTGTCGTTAAAAGACCTAAAAAAGTAGAGATGAAAGGAGACGAGCCATGGCAAAAACCATCGAAATTGACCAGCAAATCACCGTCGGTGCTTTGGCCGGTCTCCTTGAGCTGCCGGTCTCTAAATTAATTGCAGAGCTGTTTAAAAACGGTGTCATGGCCACTGTTAATGAGAAAATTGACTTTGATACTGCCCAAATTATCCTAGGCGAACTGGATCTTGAAGACATCGAGCTAGCCAAAAAAGAGCCTAAAGCTATGCCGACCCGGACTAAGCGTGAAATTGGTGCCGGTGCTCAAGACCGTCCACCGGTAGTGGCCGTTATGGGTCACGTTGATCATGGCAAAACCAGCTTACTCGATGCTATTAGAACCGCTGAGGTTGTCAAAGGTGAGGCTGGTGGCATAACTCAGCATCTAAGTGCCTACCAGGTGGAATATAATGGGCGCCTGCTGACCTTTATCGATACGCCGGGGCATGAAGCTTTTGCCGCCCTGCGTGAACACGGTGCCCGCCTGACTGATGTGGTGGTACTGGTGATAGCCGCTGATGAGGGCATTAAGCCCCAGACCGTCGAAGCCATCCGTTTTGCCCGGAGTGCCGGCGTGAAAATCATTGTGGCAGCTAATAAGATGGACCAACCAGCTGCCGATATCAACCGCTTGAAACAACAGCTGTCAGAAAATGAATTAATACCCGACGACTGGGGCGGGGATACAGTAGTTCTGTCGGTATCAGCCAAGACCAAAGAAGGGCTGCCGGAACTCTTAGACATGGTTGTTCTGGTAGCCGATGTTGAAGAGCTGAAAGCTAACCCTAAAGGCCCGGCCGAAGGAATAGTCATTGAATCGCACATGGAAACCGGCCGGGGCCGGGTAGCTATCGCCTTGGTAGAACAGGGAACACTGTGTCCGGGTGACTTTGTGGTAGCCGGCACTACTTATGCCAAGGTTCGCAACCTGGAATCAACTACGGGCGAAGCCTTAAAATCGGCCGGCCCATCAACGCCGGTTATTATCACCGGCTTAAAAGATCTGCCGGATTTCGGCCAGGAGTTCTTTGTAGTCGGCAGTGAAAAAGAGGCCCGCGACAAAGCTGCCCAGCAAGCTCAAGTTAAAAAAGGTGATGGCAGTTCGGCCGCTACCACCAGCAGTGAACTGTTGCGGATTATCAGCCGAACAAATAAGTTGAACGAACTTAACATCATTGTTAAAGCTGACGTCCAGGGCTCATTGACCTCTGTTGTTGACAGCTTAAAGTCCCTCGATACTGAAGAAGTAGCCGTAAAGATAGTTGGTTCTGGCGTGGGAGTAATTACTGAAAATGATGTCCACGACGGGGCTACTACAGGTGCCATAATTTATGGTTTTCATACTACCCTACCAGCCAGCCTTAAACAGCTGGCGGCTCGTGATCATGTATCGATTCGTCTTTATTCAGTTATTTATGAGCTGATTGATGATGTTAAAAAAGAACTGGAAGTCCTGCTGGTGCCGGAAGTAGTCGAGTCAAGCCTAGGTGAACTAACGGTTAAGGGAGTCTTTAAAATCACCAAGACCGCGGTTATTTGCGGCGGTGAAGTCACTAAAGGTAAGCTGGTCATACCAGCCCTGGCTAGGGTGCGCCGCGGTAAGGAACTGATTACCGATAACCTAGAAGTAGTTAGCCTAAAACGTGGCCCCCAGGACGTTAAAGAAGTACCAACTGGGGAAATGTGCGGCTTGAGCTTCAAGTCGGCTCAACGGGTTGAAGTTCAAGAGGGCGATATAATCGAGCTGTTTACCCGCGAAACTAAAGCCCGCACCCTTTAGGAAACAAAAAAAACATCCCTAACGGGATGCTTCATCTGCCTAACTAAGTATTTCTGGGGGCGGCGCGCGGGGCGCCGCCCCCATGTTGCGTTGTGCCGAGGCGTTGCTGGCCGTCGGCACGTTGACCTACTTCACGCTGTACTGCCGGCAGTCCGGCTTGCTCAGCTCGTACCACGTCGCGTTCGGCTTGCCGGGGTATGAACCGCGGACCGCC
>DATESY010000090.1:0-9784 GCA_035283865.1 Saccharimonadales bacterium (SeqCode) | reverse complement strand
CGCAGGCCGCTCCCAAAGCGCCCGAAGGCTTTCCTCCGAAGAGATCATGCGGCATTAGACACCGTTTCCGGTGCTTATTCCTCACTTTGTGGTACATTCCTACGCGTTACTCAGCCGTCCGCCGCTCGTGTATTCTCACACCATACTCAAAACTTTAAGTACAGAGTGAGAACCTTACCGCTCGACTTGCATATCTTAGGCACGCCGCCAGCGTTCATCCTGAGCCAGGATCAAACTCTTCAAAAAAGATGTCTATACCCATAGGGCATATTCATCCAAAACATTCTGATTTACTCAGAAAATTAACTTGACGTTGATTTGCACTACTCAATTTTCAATGAGCGCTTCAGGGTACATCCACAGTTACTGCGGACTTATTACTGTTACTCTCGTGCCTCAAAAATGTAGAGGCATCAAAACAAAACACCCTAAAAGCTATCTCTATCATAACGGATATGATAATGATCTGTCAACGGATTATTTAGCTGGTTTTTTGCTAACCTTTCTGGGCTTAGCAGGTAGCATTTTCTTGACCCTGAGTACTGGTTTTTTAGTAGGTCTGGCGGGTTTGGCAAGTTTTTTAGATTTAGACGCACTCTTAAGTGTTTTCTTTAGCGAAACTTTGGCTCTTAGTGGCTTAGTTGCTGGTTTTTTCTTGATAGCTGCAGCTGTTTCGATTGCCTCTTCCCCGTCTTCAACTTTCTCAACTAAAGCTAGTGAGGCCACGCTGTCTCCGGCGTTTAGGCGCATGATACGCACACCTTGGGTGGCCCGGCCCAGCGCTGGGATATTTTTGAGCCCCAGGCGGATAGTTTGGCCACTGGTAGAAATAATAATAACTTCTTGATCGTGGCCTACAAGCGTTTTAACGCCAATTAGTGGGCCAGTTTTCTTATTGACAATGGCCGAACGGATACCAACACCGCCGCGTTTGTGAGCTGTAAACTGGCTGACTTTTGTCCTTTTACCGTAGCCAAATTGACTGATAACAAAGATGTATGATTTGTCATCAACCACATCCATACCGATTACTTGGTCGCCGGTGCGCAGACGGATACCGCGTACTCCACGGGAGACGCGGCCCATAGGACGGGCATCTTTTTCATGGAACCTGATGGCTTGGCCTTGGCTAGTTGAGATTACAACTTCGTCCTCACCACTGGTCATACGGATCCACTTCAGCTCATCTCCCTCGTCTAGGTTAATGGCAATCAGGCCGCTCTGGCGAACGTTCTGATATTGCTCAAAAGGCGTTTTCTTAACTACACCGCGGACAGTACACATCAGCAAGTTGCCGCCAGGCATTTGCTTGCTAACATTTATGACTGAACTAACTATTTCTTCAGGCTGTAATTGGAGCAAGTTGACCAGAGCAACGCCCTTGGCATTGAGTCCAACCGCCGGAACTTCATAAGTCTTGATTCGAAACACCCGGCCCTTGTTTGTGAAGAACAAAAGGAAGTCGTGTGTTGAGGTATTTACAACGTGTTCAATGACATCTTCCTCGCGCGTAGCCATGCCCCTACGGCCCTTTCCGCCTCGTCCCTGCTTCTTATAATCAGCGATAGAGGTTCGTTTTATATAATTTGCTGATGTAAGTGTTACTACAACTTGCTCGTCCGGAACTAGATCTTCGTCGGAAAGTTTTCCAAGTTCCGCGGCTACAATTTTGGTGCGCCGTTCATCCCCAAACAAACGCTTCATTTCCAGTAATTCGTCCTTAATCAGCTTGAGTATTTTTTGTTCACTGGCAAGTAGCGACTTAAGTTCACCAATTAGTTTCAGCAGGTCGGTTAGTTCGTCCTCAATCTCCTTGCGCTGCAGTCCAGTCAGGCGGCGAAGCTGCATGCCCAAAATGGCTTGGGCTTGAATAGTTGTTAGTTCGAATTTTTTGACTAAGTTTACTTCGGCTTCTTCGGGTGTTTGACTGGCACGGATGACCTTAATAACTTCTTCTATATGATCGAGGGCTATCTTATAACCTTCTAAGATGTGGGCGCGTTCGGTAGCTTTTCGCAGTTCAAACTCACTACGGCGGCGCACTACAACCTGGCGGTGTTTAATGTGTTCGTTGATGATGTCCTGCAGGCCCAGTACTCGAGGCTGGATGCCATCAATCAGGGCCAGCATGTTGTAGTGGAAAGCCGTCTGTAAGGGTGTCAGCTTATAAAGCTGGTTGAGCAACTTCTTAGGATAGGCATCTTTTTTCAGATCAACTACAATCCGCACAGAGCCCCGCGAACTCTCATCACGCAGGTCGGAAATACCGCTAATTTTTTTCTCATGCACCAAATCAGCTATTTTTTCAACCAGGCCGGCCTTATTAACGGCGTAAGGAATTTCGGTAATAATAATTTGTTGGCGACCACCTTTTGTCTCTTCTATATCAGCTACACCGCGGACAATGACGCCGCCGCGGCCGGTGGCAAAGGCCGTTCTGATAGATTCCTTGCCATAGACTACGGCACCGGTTGGAAAGTCCGGACCTTTAATATGCTGCATCAGGTCATCAAGCGTCGCTTCCGGGTTATCTATCTGCTGAACTGTTGCATCGACTAATTCAGTCAGGTTGTGCGGCGGGATGTTAGTAGCCATACCAACGGCAATACCCAGCTGGCCATTAAGCAACAAGTTTGGTAGTTTGGCCGGCAAGACTTCTGGTTCCTGATAGGTGCCGTCAAAGTTGTCGCGGAAGGGCACCGTTTCTTTGTCTATGTCTTCCAACAGTGATTCACTGGCTTTGGTCATCCTGGCCTCGGTGTATCGGTAGGCGGCCGGCGGGTCACCGTCCATGCTACCGAAGTTACCCTGCCCATCTACTAGTGGGTAGCGAGTGGAAAACGGTTGGGCCAGGCGGACCATGGCATCATAAATAGCAGTGTCGCCATGAGGGTGGTATTTACCCATCACTTCACCGACGATCTGGGCACTCTTGATGTGTTTGGCGCCGCTTCGGAGGTTGTTTTTATCCATGACGTACAAAATACGCCGGTGAACCGGCTTCATGCCGTCACGAACATCCGGCAGCGCCCGGGCAACGATAACACTCATCGAGTATTGGAGATAGCTGGTCTCCATTTCCTCTTCGACTGAGCGAACAAGCACCGTCTTAGAGTGCTTTTCGGACGATGGTATCAGCTCTTTGGCATACTTATCTTCGGCCATCTCAAATGTCCAGATCCTTCACGAACTTAGCCCGGCTTTGGATAAAGTTTTTGCGCATTTCGACTTCGGTCCCCATTAGCTTGGAGAAGATAGAATCAGCCTTCTCGGCATCCTCGACTTTAACCTGGACTAATACTCTATTGGCTGGATCCATGGTGGTCTCCCACAGTTGCTGGGCATCCATCTCACCCAGGCCTTTGTAGCGCTGGGGGGGTGATATACCGGCTTGCTTGGACCTATCGTCTGATTTATTGATTTCGATACCTTTGGCGCGGCGCTCTGCGATTAGCCCATCTATAAACTCGTCACGTTCCTCTTCTGTTTGGACATAGTGACGGTTTTTACCGACTCCAATGCCGAACAGCGGTGGTTGGGCCACATAAATATGTCCGGCTTCGAGTACCGGACGAAAGTGACGGAAAAATAGAGTCATAAGCAATGTTGTGATGTGTGAGCCGTCAACATCGGCATCAGTCATGATGATAATTCGTTCGTAGCGCAGGCCAGCCATGTCAAACTGTTCTTCAATACCTACACCCATGGCTTTAATAAGATTTAAGATCTCTTGGTTAGCCAGCATCTTATCCAGCCGGGCCCGTTCAACGTTTAAAACCTTACCGCGCAGCGGCAGGATGGCCTGGTAAAAGCTATTACGGCCGTCTTTGGCGCTGCCGCCGGCTGATTGGCCCTCGACTATAAACAATTCAGCTTGCGAACGGTCTTTAGTAGCACAATCGGCCAGTTTACCGGGTAACGCGGCGCCTTCTAGGGCGCCTTTACGGATAATATTCTCTCGGGCGGCCCGGGCGGCCTTTCTAGCCCGGGCGGCTAGTAAGCCTTTATTAACAATTTTACGGCCCACTGCCGGGTGTTCTTCAAGGTAATAACTAAACCACTCGTTCATGACTTGCTCGACATAGCCACGGACTTCGGGATTACCAAGTTTGTTCTTAGTCTGGCCTTCAAACTGCGGGTCAGGAATCTTGACTAAGATAACGGCTGTTAAGCCTTCGCGGCAGTCGTCGCCGGAGAGGTTTTCTTCTTTGTCCTTGATCAGCCCGTTTTTGCGGGCATAGTCGTTAATAACCCTTGTTAATGAGGTACGAAAACCGGTTAAGTGCATGCCGCCGTCAGCGTTATAGACATTGTTGGCAAAGGCCATAACGCTGTCGGTAAAGCTGTCACTATACTGCAGGGCTATCTCTACTACAGCGTCGCCTACCTGTTTGTCGACATAGAATATATCTTCGTCCAGCGGTTCTTTACCGGCGTTTAAGTGGCGGACATAGGATTCGATGCCGCCCTCAAAATAAAAGGCGTAGCTTTTACCATGGCGCTCATCTATGGCTGAGGCCTTAGCCCCTTTGGTTAGGTAGGCCTGGTGGCGCAGGTAATCTATTATTTTCTCATAGTCAAAGTCGACTGTGGTGAAGACCTTATCATTAGGGGTAAAGGTGATAGTCGTACCGGTCTTTTTAGTCGCTGCGCCTTTTTTAACCGGCCCCAGTGGCGCCCCCCGTTCATACTCCTGGCTCCACTCAAAGCCGTCACGCTTAACTACGGCTTTTAGCTTGGTAGACAGGGCGTTGACCACACTGGAACCGACGCCGTGCAGACCACTGGAGACTTTGTAGCCGCCACTGCCAAACTTACCGCCAGCGTGGAGAGTTGTTAAAACTGTTTCGAGCGTGCTTTTCTTTGTCTTGGGATGTTTTTCGACAGGGATACCGCGGCCATCATCACTGACGGTTACAGAACCATCTTGGTGAATCACAACCTCAAGCTGGCTAGCCTGACCAGCAATTACTTCATCGACGGCGTTGTCGGCC
The DNA here is from genome assembly GCA_035283865.1 of Saccharimonadales bacterium (SeqCode). Classification (GTDB taxonomy): domain Bacteria; phylum Patescibacteriota; class Saccharimonadia; order Saccharimonadales; family UBA10212; genus UBA6824. Next base: position 4,790 of record DATESY010000090.1, on the reverse strand, counting down.
AGCTCTTTGATCATGTGGTGCAGGCCTTCCGGACCGGTGCTACCGATATACATACCCGGACGCTTGTGGACCGGCTCTAGGCCTTCCAGGACCTGGATCTGGCTGGCATCATACTTAAGACTAATTTTTTTGTCTGCACTCACGGGAAAATAACCCTCTCTAAGGAATAATGTTTATCTGTTTCCTCTCTGTTAATATTGTAGCAAACCGGGGGCTTTAAAACAACCGATTTTTATTATAAAAAAACCTGATTTAACACCTTAACTAGTTAATATGTTGCCGTCCTTGTCGATCCGCACTGTCTGTGTCTGGTCAGCGGTAGGTGTTACTACTGCTCCAGGTGCCTCTGCCGCAGCTGTGCTTTTGTCAATCTTCAGTTCACCGCTAAGCGCTGGACCGTTAGCTGTACTCAAGGTAACGGGTTGGCCGGCGTTTGGGGCGGTCAAAAGGCTGTTAGCTGACGGTGGGGGTGGGAAAGCACCGCCAGACCGCGGCGCTAAGTTGGCTTTACGCTTAGCCAGCCAGTCATCTAAAAAGGAGTTGCCGGTAGCTGGTTGGCCGCCAGATAGACTGGGCGGTGTCATTGAGGCAGGCATAGCTGGCGCCGGCCCAAAGGCCGGGGAACCAAATGAGCCTGGGCGGCTAGCGCCGGCTGGCAGACCGGCGGCTGGTGGGAAGCCGGCGCCTTGAGGCAGCCTGTCCCAGGGACTGCCCGTACCTAACCCCGTAGGCGGTCTAACCTCTGTTTTTAGGCGGTTAAAGATAGTTTTTTCCACTTCTCCTCTGGGCCGGCCATATTTGGCCCAGGACAGCTGTTTAAGGGCATCGGCTAACTGTTTGTTGGGGTTACCTAGGGGTGGTAGTGCGGACATCGAAAATGGCTGGACGGGTACGCCGCCAATCATCATCCTAACTACCATGTTGTAGTTCGGTATAAATTGTAAATCCTCGATGTCAAAAACCGGGGCGAACTGTTTGGCTAAGAATTCGGCATCATTGGTACCTACGCGGTACGAAACCACAGTTCCAACGTTGCCAAAAACGGCGTCCCGGATTTCATCACTCAGCTGGGTAGTAAACTGGTTAGCAACAATCAGGTTCAGGTGATACTTGCGGGCCTGGGATAAGATGTCAGCAAATGATTCAGTGCTGAAGTTCTGAAACTCGTCAACGTAAAGACAAAAGTCACGGCGGTATTCCTCTGGAACATCGGCCCGGCTCATAGCAGCTGCCTCAAACTTCATGACGAAGATCATACCCAACAGTTTGGAATTAAGATCACCGGTCCGCCCGCGGGATAGGTTAACCAGCAAGATCTTGCCTTCATCCATAATTTCCCTAAGGTTAAAGGAACTCTTGGTTTGGCCGATAATGTTGCGCATCATTTCGTTGGATAAAAAGGCGCCGAACTTAGACACGAACCAGCTAATAACCTCCCCAAAGTCACTGCTACGCTGGGACTGGGGCATTTCTTTTCTCCAAAACTCAACGACGTTTTGGTCTGTCACATGCCTGAGTTTCTGGTCGACAAAGGCCGGATCCCGAAAGAGTTTGGGGATATCAACAAAAGTCCCGCCTTCAGGATCGGCCATGATGGTCAGGGCAGCGTTACGGAAAATATGCTCATAACGGGGGCCAATAATACCAGTGTGCCCGGGATCGTAGAGCTTATAAAGCATATTGATGGCTTCTTGGATCAGGAAGTCTTTTTGGTCCTGGCTGTGGTATTCAAACATGTTCAGGCCCATCGGATAATCGGTATCGGCCGGCGAGAAGTAAATAACGTCCTCTGTACGCTCTTTTGGCACCATTGCCAGCAGTTTTTCAGCCGTATCGCCGTGCGGGTCCACAAAAGCAAAACCGCGGCCTTCCAGCATATCCTGAAGGGCCAGGTTCTCCAGGAAGGTTGATTTACCGGTACCGGTCTGGCCGACGACGTACATATGGCGGGCCCGGTCAGCCTCGGCCAGCTTAATGGGCTTTTTAGCCCCTCGGAACATGTTATAGCCCAGCAGCAAGCCTTCTTCAGGGACATTCCTGGGGCCATCAACCTGCTTGGAAGCTTGGCGCTCCAGTTGTGAGGTCGGGATATTTTGTTGGTCCGGGAAGTGGAATAAGGTGGCCAGTTCACTGGCGTTTAAGATGGTTTCATCTTTACTTTGGGGGAAGAAACGCAGGATATAAGCGGTGACGAAACTATCGATGTCCTTAGCCGGTACAAACTTAAAACCGTTACGGCCCGGGGCATCAAATAGCGCAAAAGTGGCTACCAGGTTATTGAGAATGGTCTGGGCCCGTTGGCTAATGTTAGATGAGGCCACTACTCTAATTAGAACTTCATAACCTGGCTGTTTAGTTTTTTCCTCGATAAGTTGGGCCACGGACTGATCCAGTGACGATGGCTCGTCTTTGGGCTTGGGTGGCTCGCTATCGCCGGCTTCCGGTGGTTTATTTAAGGCCGTAAAGACCTGGCCGGCCCCGGAAAAAGCCTTCTCCAGACCTTTGTTTTTAGCCTTGCCTGTTCGCTTAGCGTCAGCGTGGGCTATGGCATGCTTACGCCAGGAGTTGTCAGCCGGACGTAGCAGAATCTGAATGCCGGCACCGTCTTCCTTGGTTAGGTTGGAAAAGGCGTTTAGTAGCGCCTGCATGGTGTCGCGCTTAATCTCCTGGTAAGTGCCAATCGGGTAGGCAAAATCTTCCTTTAATACCAGTTCGCCACCCAGAGTGCCGGAGATACGGCCAACAGGGCTAAAAATATTGTGTTCAGCTACTTCTTCCAGCCGGGCTGTTGGGTAGGCGCTGACTATGGCCTGTTCCACCACTCCTAGTAAAACCACCGGTACGGCGCTATAAAAATGGACCGTGCCTTTAGAAGCGACTATTTCCAAAGCAATATGCCGCTGGCCGTAAAATTTGCTCTTAATACCCTTTTGAAAGGTGCTGGCCAAGATGCCATAAAGCACTTGGGCCCGGCTGATGTTCTCGTCCACCACATCCCGCACGTCGCGGCCGTTAATGTCACGGTCGTCACTGGGCGGCGGCAGGTGTATCAGCACCGGTACCATCTTCAGGCCGCGCTCATAGTTCTTTTGTTCACGGTACAACCGGCGTACATACAGATAGCCGAAAGCGCAGCCGGCTAAAACCAGCACTAAAAAACTGGCTAAAATTACTAGCAGGTTCATGCGGTTACCGCATCGTCCGTCTTGAGCGTTTTCTTAAAACGCTTTTGGACGTAGTCAGCTTTAGCTTTGCTCATCTCATGCTTTTGTTTATAGGGGTCGCTTTTGGTTTCCGCCACTATTTCCTTGGCCTTATCGATCCATTGCTTCTCTATAAGATTTTTGTCAGCTGCCGGTAGTTTAGCTGTTTTAGGCGACTTTACAGATACGGCAGTGTCATCGGTCGGCGCTCCGGCCGGCACCTGGGGCGCGGGCACATCCGGAATCACCGGCAATGGCTGGATCGCCGGCGGCATAGCCTGTTTGCCAGGCGCTGACTCCTGGCGTGGACGTTCCTGTTCAACTGAGCCCTTGGCTGTTTCGGGACTCTTGGGGGGTTGAACTACCTCAAAGTTTTGGGGTTCCCCACCACCTGCTTCATTCATATTTTCTAATTATAGCAATACTTAAGAGCGGCGGCCACTGTAAAAAAGCAGCCCCAGGCCAAGCAGAGCCACCACCACTAGATCAATCCAGTTCAGCGAACCGGTACTGCGAAACATCAGTAAAATAACCACTAACACGCTGATTATAACGATCCGTGAGCGGGCCTTACGGCCAGCTCTGCGGCCGCTTAGACCAACTAATAGATGGCCCAGACTAAAGAGTAAAATGAGCAAAATGGCGAAGAATAAAATAGCGTAAGAAACATTATCTAGTGGATTACTCAGCAGCATAACCGCCACCAATGTTAAGAAACTACCAACGAACAGAACTGCTGGTAATAGAAAGTGGCGGTTGTGGGTTTTCATTAATTAATAATAGAACAAGGAGCAAGGACGGTAAATGCGCCCATTGAATAATTACTTTACGGCGCTTACCGTCCACTGCTATTGACTGACCGCTCTTGTGTGCTATTGGCACATTTGAGCGTTATAAATCTCCCGAAGAGATGTGTAAGTTTTTGTTTTTGGACTTACTTTAGCAGCCTACTACACTAAAGCTTACAAGTCAAGATAACTATATTGTGATAATAACAATTATACAGATTGAAATTGCCTATATTAAATGTAGTATTTTACTCAACGGAGTACATATATAAACATAATACGAACGAAAAATGGGCTATTTATCGATTGTTTTGTCCGGCCAGTTAATGATAATACGGCTACCATTTTAGCAATTATTGACGTTGTCCCATGGCCTTATTTTGGCAGCCAAAAACTGCGTCCGGTGTTCAGCGTGCGTATTTTACCCAGCCACTATTTAAGCCACGCCGTGCTTAGTTGCCACCATAATTAAAGCCAGACCACCCAGCCAGCCATGAGCTAGGCCCACAAATATGTTCATGAGCCGGCACTGCCGGCTTTTAAGCCGAGCTGCTCGTAGCATTTTGGTAACATGACCGAATTGCGTCAACTTAAGGCCGCTTGGTGTCATGTAGAAGCTCACAGAATGCTCAAAAACTAATCGGCTCAAAGCACCAAGTACCAAATTAGGCCCAAAACCGTCAAAAGTTATGCACAGCTTTTGTTAATTTTTTAGCATAATCTTGTTGACAGTTGAAAATTAGATTTATAAGATGAAAATGGCACTTGAGTAAAAAAAGTGCTCAAAACAAAAACGAAT
>DATESY010000089.1:0-4265 GCA_035283865.1 Saccharimonadales bacterium (SeqCode) | reverse complement strand
ACGGCCATTACTTCGTTGATGTCGGCGATAAAGAATACCGTGTGCTGTTGGCTAGCGTCACCTACTTTAAGGCTAAGCCAGGCGACCAAGTCAGCGTTAACATCCCTGAGGATGAGAGCGTTGAGGCCGAATGGGCGGCCCTAGAAGCAGCTCTCTAAGACAAAGCTACAACAGATTAAAAGTGCAGTCCTTAGCGTATAATATAGCTAATGGGGCAAGCGTTATATCGAAAAAACCGGCCGAAATCCTTTGCTGAAGTTATTGGTCAGGAGCAAATAACCAAAACCTTGCAAAAAGCTATCAAGAGCGGACGCATTAGCCATGCTTACCTACTGAGTGGCCCTCGGGGCGTTGGTAAAACCTCTGTGGCCCGTATTTTAGCCCATGAAGTTAACAAGCTGCCTTACAAGGATGAAAGTATCCATCTAGACATCATTGAAATTGATGCCGCTAGTAACCGTCGGATTGATGAAATCCGCGATATCCGCGAAAAAGTCCTAATTGCCCCGACTTCAGCCAAATACAAAGTTTACATCATTGACGAAGTTCATATGCTGACCAAAGAGGCCTTTAATGCACTGCTAAAAACCTTAGAAGAACCACCAGCTCACTGCATTTTTATTCTGGCCACTACCGAAGTCCACAAGTTACCTGAGACCATTATTAGCCGCACTCAGCGCTTTAATTTCAAGCCAGTGCCCAAAGATAAGGTTATTAGGCACCTTGGTACCATTGCCAAGAGCGAAAAAATTGCTATCGAGCCGGATGCACTGGAACTGCTAGCCGATCATGGCAGTGGCAGCTTCCGCGACAGCATCAGTCTACTCGACCAATTAAGTGGCAGCGGACAGACCATCAGCCAGCAAAATATCAAACAGCTGTTGGGATTACCGCCGGCTGAAGCTATTGCAAAACTCATTGAATTCATAACTAGCGGTGATAGCATCGGTACTCTGCAGCTGCTATCTGATCTCCGAGATAACGGCCACAACCCGGCCCTGGTGGCGGCTCAGCTAAGCCAGCAGCTGCGTCGCCGGCTATTGATTAGTGAAGCAGGCGATATTGGTTGGGCAGCCAGTCTATTAAAAAGCCTGCTGGAGATTAGTTCGGCTAAGCAGCCATATGAACTGCTGGAAATTACGGTTTTAGAAGCTACCCTTCCAAATCAGTCAGGTAATGACCGCAGTTCCCAAAAAAAAGTCGCTGAAGTATCTAAGGTGCCGGCTATAGAGGTTGATCCGCGCTCGCGCGGGCCAGCTAAAAAACAGCCAAGAAGCAGTTTTAGCCTAGATTTATGGCCAGAGGTGTTAGCCGATGTTAAATCACGGGCAGCTTCGATCTATACAGCTCTGCGACTGGCTAAGCCGCAACTTAGCGGCAGCGTCCTGACACTGAATTTTCAGTTCCCATTGCATAAAAATAAGGTTGAGCAAGCCCGCCACATTAAACTGATCAGTGATGTTATTGAAGAACTCAGCAGCACCAAGCTGGAGTTAAAGTGCACCCTGAGAGCTGGAAAGATAAAGCCAGTACTAGTCAAAAAAGCGGCTTCAAAGCCAAGTCGGCAATCTGAACCGGCAGAGCTGGCGACCATTAGCAATATTTTTGGCTCAGCCGAAATGTTAGAATCGTAGCAGCAATGGATAGCAACACAGCCAGCGCCCCGCCACAAAATCTCGATGCCGAAGCCTCTTTGCTCGGTAGCCTGATTATTGACAGTGATTCGTTTGTTAAAATAGCTGATCAGATTAATGCCGACGACTTTTATAACGGCCAGCACCGCCTAATCTTCAGCGCCATGCGTTCACTGCATGATAAACGCAGCCCAATCGACATCCTAACTCTTAGTGAACAGCTAAAGAATAATGATCAACTGGACCAGATTGGTGGTGCCAGCTACTTAACTGAGCTTACCAACTTTGTACCGACGGTTGCCCACTTAGAGCAATATGCCCAAATTGTGGCCGATAAGTCTGTCCGCCGCCGGCTGATCCAAGCCTCCGAAGATATTGTCGTTATTAGTTCAGAAGAAAAGAAATCACTGCAAGAGCTGATCGAAGAAGCCGAAACGCGCCTGTTTGAAGTCAGCCAGCAACACGTACGCCAGAATATAACCAGTCTGGAATCGATTTTAGGTGATAGTTTTGACCGCCTGGATGATCTGCACCGCCATAAAGGTGGTATCCGCGGTATTCCAACTGGTCTTAAAGACCTGGATAAAATGTTAGCCGGCCTGCAACGTTCGGACCTGGATATTATTGCCGGTAGACCATCTATGGGTAAGACTGCTTTGATGCTTAATATCTCGCTTAATATTGCGACCAAAGCCAAACAAGGCGCCGTACTTATATTTAGCCTGGAGATGAGTAAGGAACAGCTGGTTGACAGGCTTTTGGCTGCCGACGCCGGGGTTGATGCTTGGAGCCTGCGCACCGGTGAAGGTTTGACCGACGAAGATTTTGAACGTATTAGCGCCGCCATGGGTGAGCTGGCTGAAGCGCCGATTTTTATTGATGACACCGGTGGTATTAGCGTTAGTGATCTGCGCACCAAGGCCCGCCGGCTGCATCACCAACACCCGCTGGCAGCCATTATGGTTGATTACTTGCAGCTCATGAGTGGTGGTTCGCGATTTGCCAATATCGCTAACCGGGTGCAGGAAATATCAGAGATTAGTCGCAGTCTAAAGATCCTGGCGCGTGAACTTAATGTACCAGTGGTCGCGCTCAGCCAGCTTAACCGATCGGTGGAGAACCGGAATCCGCAGATCCCCCAGTTAGCCGATTTACGCGAGTCGGGTGCCCTAGAGCAAGATAGCGACGTAGTTATGTTCCTTTACAGGGAAGATTTTTACAATCCGGAAACAGACCGCCAGAATATTACCGATGTATTTATCAAGAAGCATCGTAACGGACCAGTCGGTAAGATTGAACTCTACTTTGACCGGGCTCAGCAGAAATTCCGCGACCTGGACACCAAGCACCAAGAACCATTTGAGACCTAAGGCCAGGCCGCTTCTTTGCTATACTTGGGCTTATGTTTAGTAGGTTGGGGAACGCCCCTAGGCCGAGGTTTACTAGGTTAACCTTGTATTTATTTTTAGCCCTAGTAATATTCGTACTGTATTTTTGGCAGCTTGGCAGCCTAACCAAAGGCCTCGGCCTGGCAGAGACAGCTGCCGCCAACGCCAGCTCCTCGATCAGTGTCATAATTGATAATCCAACCTACGGCCCGCACAAGCTGCTGCAATACGGTTTTCAGAAAGTATTCGGACATGGGCCGCTTCAAATCCGGCTTAGTTCTGCTATCTTTAGCCTGTTATTTTTGCTTTGTTTTTACGTACTGATAAAAGGCTGGTTTGGCAGACTGATTGGTGTTTCCGCCTTACTTTTCTTAGCCGCTACTCCTTGGTTCATACAGCTTGCGCGCCATGGGTCGCCTGAAGTTTTACTATTTAGCCCCTTAGCCATACTTGCGACCTACTACTGGCTGACTAGGTCAAAGACTTGGATTGCCTGGCTATGTCTATTAGTGGCTGGTTCGTTAGTTCTTTATGTACCAGGCGGGTTGTTGCTGATTTTGCTCGGACTGATCTTCGGTCGCCGTAACTTAGCCAAGACTATGGGCGGCTTTAGCCCTATAAGAAAAATGCTGGGAGCCTTACTGGTTCTAGTGCTTTTAGCTCCACTAATTTACGGCACTTTCAAAAACCCCTCGATTCTCAAACCACTGTTGCTTATACCAGCTACTTGGCCCTCACCTCTGGTCGGTCTTAAAACTGCCGCCTGGGATATTCTAGCCCTGTTTTGGCGCACACCGGTACATATCGATCAGATAATCGAGCGGCTGCCGATATTCAATGCGGCTCAGGTAGCTTTAGCTGTGTTTGGTAGCTTTGCGCTATACAAGCTAGCTAGAGGGAAGCTGTATTTGCTGCTAGGACTTTCAGTCTTTGGCATCGTAGCAGCAGCCCTTAACCGAAACTTACTGCTTTTGAGCTATGTCTTGCCAGCGGTCGCTGTGGCGGTGGCTGCCGGACTACGCTATTTATACATGGAATGGAAGAGCATCTTTCCGAAGAACCCGATTCCTAAATATCTGGCAGTTGCTTTAATTACCGGACTGGTTGGTATGCATATAGCCTATGGCCTACGCTATAGCCTGCTGGCCTGGCCCAACACTGCTGCCACTAAAAGTACATATGTGTTAAAATAACAGGGAAGGAGTTTGTTTTCAATGAGTAAATTCGACCAAGCTAAACTTTT
>DATESY010000088.1:0-6051 GCA_035283865.1 Saccharimonadales bacterium (SeqCode) | reverse complement strand
CGCCGTCGAAGATCGCGGCATTGAGCCGGATGCTGATTAGCAAGCCGTGGTTGGCCTGAATCGGCTTGACCGGCTTGGTGGCTGGCCCGGACTTGGTGCCGAACGGCGGCGCCGGCGACTGTGCCAGTGCAGCGGGGGCTGTGATGGCCACAATCGCCAGAATCAACAGTAACTTCTTCACTTCGTCTCCTTTCCGAGACACAGCGTGATGAGAGGCCGTAAAAGTGCTCCCTGAAAGGGAGCTACAGCTACAACCTCCCAGAGTTGAATATATATTAGCATATTTATGTAAAATAAGCAATAGTATTTTATGAAACTGTGGAAAAGAAGCTGTAAAAGCTTGTATTATTAACTACAGATTGCTACTGTTAGCTTAAGTTTTAAAAAAGAAAAAACTAAAAAAATGCCCGAAAGAGTACAAATACAAGTCCAGTCGCCGCCAGCTGGTGTGCCTGACAATCTAGAACAGGTTAAGTACGACAGTGGAGCTCAACATGTCTATGAAGTAGACGATCAGGGCGACAAAACACATCTTAGCCACGATGCTGTGCTTCAAGGCTATGGCCATAATGTTGTGCCGCGCAACATAGTCAGACGTATGAAAAAACTGGATGATCCTAACCTTACACAAGCTGAAAGAGATCAGGCTCAACAAGAAATAACTAACTGGCAGAACCAATATAAAGACGATTGGCGGGCGGCTAACCCCGAATATGTAGTCGAACCTAACCAAGTTCCAGCACCCGGCGAGGCAGTTGATCTAACAGTACTAGAACAACAGATAGCTGGACTAACTGAACAGCTTGAAAACCAGAATCAAGAGATTGGCCAATTAAGAGAACAACTACAGAGTTTGACTGAGCAGATTCAACAATTCACAGAGCTTATACAGCAGCTTATTGAACAAAACGCTCAAATTTTGCAACAGATACTACAGCAGTTAGCGGCTAATCAACAAATTTTGCAGCAAGTCATCGTTAATCAGATCCAACAGCCACAACCACCAGCCCCCGCACCAGCTCCTCCCGCACCCCCTCCTCCTGCGCCCGTTCCCACTCCACCCGTGCCACCTCCAGCACCACCGGCCCCAGCTCCACCAGCACCTGCGCCCGCCCCTCCTGCACCTCCTGGTGCACCGGGTCAGCCTCCCGGTCCGCCCGGGCAGCCGGTAAACCCCAATCAGCAGCCGACGCAAACCCCAGAACAACAGGCGGTAGCCGGTGCCGAAACTGAGCTAAATGATGTTCGCCAATACTTGTTGGAACTGACAATCCGGCGTAAGGGTCGCGCCGGTGACGGCTTAACTTCTCATCGCCGTGAAGATGCAGAAGATTATCAAATAGCTATGGACGCCTACACCACAGCTTTGAATAATTTATTAACCGCTCGTCGGGCTTTATTACGAGCCGAGGACCCTAATGTCAGCAATGAAAACATAGCTAGAACTATAACCAGAGAGGCATTCGCCGAACAGCGAAGGTTTGAAGAGCAACAGGTTGAGTTGAATAACCAATACTTAGATGAACTTGGCTGGACCGGTAAGGTTCTACGTAAGTGGGCTAATTTATCAACCCGCAAAAAAATTGCCATTGGCCTGTTGGTTGGTGGTGCTACAGCCGTTACTTCTGGTGCCTTAGGCTTGGGATTAGCTGGTTTGGCGGTGGGTACAGCGGCTAAGTTCTCGCTAGGGCTGCTTAATAGACGTGCCAGTTTGCGTAATGTCAGCGAACATAGTCGTGATAGAACACTCAGTACAATAGAGCGTGATATGCGTCGTGCGTTAGCATCTATACCTGGTTTGCACCTTGGCGGAAATCCTGACTTAGAAAATTATCAGGGCGGCCTGGTCACAACTGTTGAAAATAATTATGACGGGCGGGTTCAATTTGCTCAGCGTCGAAATAGAATAGGCAACGCTGTATTAGTTGCCTCTGGAGTTGTTGGCGCTTTGGGTATAGCTGGTGAATTTGGTGTACTACCGAATCCTAACTGGGACGTTCCTGGCTGGCCCGGCGGCGGTGATCATAAAGGTGGCGGCCCTTTCCCATATGAAAGTGGCCCAAATAATAATCTCGATAAGCTAATAGACAATTTCCATCCGAACCAATTCTCGGGCAGGACACCTCATGAAGCCGTGGAGAATATGTTTAGAGATGTAATCGAAAAAGGTAACGGTATCGAGGTCAGAGGACTGACTGATAGTAAAATTGACCAAATAGCTCAGGATATGATGAACGGGCATTGGCGCATTTCATCCGGCATGGAAAATAGCCCGTCCGGCTTGCGCCAGCACATTGTTGACGCTGCTCAAGACTGGGCTGATGGTCAAACTAGCAACGCTAATGCTTCGGGACTTCAGGGGCTGGAAAAAATCAACGGTTCATCAGTTGAAAACTGGCAGCGTTTTATGGAGTTAGCTCAAAAACACGGCGTAAGTTTTAGGAAAGGGGGTTAAGCGATGCAAGTTGATGATCAGTTTTTACAGGCGATGGGGCTTGATGGTTTGGAGAATGATGAGAAGGCAGCCGCTCTGGACGACATACTCTACACATTAAACATGCGTGTCGGTAAAAGGGTTGCTGAAATACTTAATGATAAGCAGGCCGCGCAATTTGAAGCATTTAGCGACGATACGAGCAATGAAGAAATAGCTAAATGGCTAAAAGAGAATGTGCCAAACTACGACCAAATCGTGGAAGAAGAAGCCCAAAAAATGAAGGCCGAAGTCCAAGCAACAGTCAAGCAAGTGATGGATCAGCTTTAAGTTGCCCAAACTATTACGCTAATATATAGTAATCAGTAACACTATGTTTCAGCTTGATGACAATTTATTACAACAACTGGGTCTAGGCAGTCTGCCACCGGCCGAAAAGAATAAGATGCTGGCTCATATTTATGAAACGCTGGAGCTACGTGTTGGTATGAAGCTGGCCGAGCAAATGACTGATGCCCAATTAGACGAGTTTGAGAAATTTATTGATAACAATGACGAAGCCGGCGCCCTTAAATGGCTGGAAACCAACTTTCCCAATTACAAGCAAGTTGTAGCTGACGAATTAGAAAAGCTCAAGAACGAAATTAAAGAACAAGCCCCGGCCATTGTTGAGGCAACTATGGCCGAACTCGGTGGTGGCGGCCCAAGCGAGCTACCAAAAACTGCCTAGCGTTTATATCCACGAAGAAAGTCGGCGCCGGACATGGTCCGGCCAGAAGGCGCTATTAATTTTTGAATTTCTAGCCAGCCGGGCTGGCATTTCATGACTAAATCACCGTCACCTTTGTCTTTGGCGACCCGCGTCTTTGTAATAATTACATCATGGCCAAGGATTTTGGCCTGGCTTTTGGGCCAAGGCTGGTAGGCCCGCACTTCACGCTCAATTTGCCTAGCCGGTTTGCTAAAATCAACCCCACCATCCGACTTTACCAGCTTGTGCGAGTAAGAAACTTCACACCCAGTTTCGTTTTGAGCTACCGGCTGGAGTTCTCCAGCAATATATTTAGGCACAGTCTCAGCTAGCAAGACGTGGCTGAGCTTTATAAGCTCATTGGTTAGCTCAGGCGTTGTTGTTTTAGCCGGTATTTCATGCTCGCCGTAAGCTAGAAGCGGCCCTTCATCCATAGCTTCCACTAGCAACATCAGACTGACACCAGTGGTTTGCTGGCCACTTAATACAGCAAAGGTAATAGGGTCAGCCCCTCGCCACTGGGGAAGAATTGAAAAGTGGCTGTTAATAATACCCAGCCCAAAGTAGTCAATAACTTTCTGTGAAACAATAATGCCAAAATCTATCAAAATGGCCAGTTGGCTATTAACAGGCTTTTGGGCAAAGAGTTCATCCAGCTCCTGCTTATTGGCGGCCGTAAAAACAGGTAATTCAAGCTTTTTAGCAACTTCTAGTACTGGTACCTCGCCACGGTGGTGAGGTGGTTTGGGCTTGGTAATTATAGCCTCAATAGTAAAATCAGACGCCAGTAGCGCTAAGCTGGCAGCGGCTACCGGGCCGCTACCGAAAAATACCACTTTTTTGGACTTGCTCATAAGGCAGGTTGCTTAATTTACCATCAGGTCCTAGCTTGAAGAAGGCATCAGGCTGGTCTTTTATATAATCGACGAAAACCAGGCCTGCGTTATGGTCAACTTCGTGCTGGATTACCCGGGCTAAAAAACCTTCGGCCCGGACCCTGACCGGCTGGCCGTTCTCATTAAGGGCCTTCAGCCTAATCTTGCTATGGCGCGGCACTTTGCCATAGATGTCTTTGACGCTTAAACAGCCTTCGTAATCGGCCTGGATGTCACCCTCCTTTTTGACGATCTGCGGGTTAATAAAGACACTAAAGGTTTTATTCTGTTTGTTATCGAAGTCGTTTCTAATGATAATAATCTTATAAGACTGGTCAATCTGAATGGCCGCCAGAGCTACGCCGACTTCGTGCGGCCGGCCGGCCTCCCAATCCAGCGTAGCTGCCTTCATATCCTTAATTACTTGGCGCAGCTCATCAGTAATGAGCCCAACTTTTTTAGACTTTTGGTGCAGATGCGGATTGGGCAAGGTAATAATTAAATCTTTTTTGGCCATAGCTATAAGAATATCTAATCTGTTAGCCTTACGCTAGAGTAAGTTGATAGGATCCAGATCAACCACCCAGTCGGCCGGTACCTCTTTGGCCAGCTGCAACAGATGGTCGCGCTGCTTGCTTTTAGCCACTAGCTGCCAATAGTAATAACGGCCCCGGCGGGCGTAAAAACTGGGCGAGGGGCCAATTATCTCCACCGGCAGGCCATAACCGGCTAATTTCCTCTTTAGGTTACCTGCTGCCCGCTCGGCAGCTTCAGAAGTGGCCCTCCGACAGCTTAGCTGCATTAAGTAGCTAAAGGGCGGAAAGCGGAAGGCCTGGCGCTCGGCCAGAGCGTGCTGGTAAAATTTGGCAAAGTCACGTTTTAGAGCGCTAGAAACGACAATATTAGCTGGATCCAGGCTCTGGACGATAACCTGACCCCGCCCGTGGCCCCGGCCAACCCGGCCAATTACCTGATAAAGCAGCTGGAAGGCTCGCTCTTCGCTAGTAAAGTCCGGTAAGCTCAGGGCTGTTTCGGCATTCACAATACCTACCAGATTTAATTTAGGCAGGTCAAAGCCTTTGGCCAGCAGCTGGGTGCCGACTAAAATGTCTATTTCACCGGCTCTGAGGCGACTGTAAACCTCATTAATATGCTCACCGGCGACATTGTCGCTATCGAAGCGGGCCAGTCGGTAGCTGGGAAACAGCTTGGCGATGTTTTCAATCAGGGCTTTGGTGCCAACGCTGCGGTAGATAATATCGGGATTGTGGCACTTCGGGCACTGTAGCGGTGGTGCCTGTGAATAGCCGCAGATGTGGCAGCGGGCAATGTGCTCATCGGCATGGTAGACCAGCGGTATATCGCAGTGTGGGCACAGCAACTGCCAACCACAGTTATCACAAAGGATCAGGCGGGCTGAACCACGGCGGTTAAGATAAACCATGACCTGTTTTTTATCAGCCAGGCTGGCTTTCATGGCTGCGATCAGCTGGTTGGATAAATAGGGGTTGCGGGTAAAGTTGGTGCGGTCTTTGATGTCAATAACCTCAGCCTTGGGCTCCCCATGGCTGTGGTCAATAGCCAATTTAGTCATCCTAACCACTGCTTTATGCTTATCAGCTACGTAGTAGTCGGCTACAGAGGGCGTAGCCGTGCCTAAAATTACTTTAGAACCGGTAATAACACCTAATTGGCTGGCTACGCGTAGAGCATAGTAACGCGGCGACTGCTCCTGTTTATAAGCCGGCTCATGGGCTTCATCAGCCACAATTAGACCTAAATCCTTAATCGGCGCAAACAGGGCCGAGCGCGGCCCAATGACCACTACCGGTCCGCTGGCTTCTAAAATCTGGAACCACAATTGCTTCCGTTTAGCCGGCGACAACTGGGAGTGCAGCACGTAGGTTGGATGGGGCAATAGTTGCTCAACGGCTGCCGCCAGCTGGGTAGTTAGGGCTATCTCCGGTGTCAGTAGAATGACTGAGCGGCCA
>DATESY010000087.1:0-5367 GCA_035283865.1 Saccharimonadales bacterium (SeqCode) | reverse complement strand
AACTTATTCATCCGACAAATTGCCAGATGAAAGTCAATAAGGTTTGGGCTGTACCGGGTTCGCTCGCCACTACTACCGGCATCGTTGTTTACTTTCTCTTCCTCTGGGTACTAAGATGTTTCAGTTCCCCAGCTTACCGCTGCTTACCCTATGAATTCAGATAAGCGCCATGCAACATAACTGGCATGAGGTTTCCCCATTCGGACATCCCCGGTTCAAAGCTTGTTGGCAGCTCCCCGAGGCTTATCGCAGCCTACTACGTCCTTCGTCGGTGTCTTATGTCAAGGCATCCTTTATGTGCGCTTGAGTAACTTTTTACGTTGTAATCTACTTAAAAAGTAGCTTACTTCAAGTGCATTTGACTAGCTATTGGTTAATCACCAATGGCTGGTCTGTCATTTGCTTTAACATCCCAGCTGTATTCTCATATACGGCTGGGGCCGAATTATTAAGTTGCACGCTAACTCATCACTACAAGCCAAAACAACGAATTGTTCTCACAAGAGTTTGAGTAAGCCCAGAGGCTCCGCTCAGGTGCGGAATGACTGGCCTAACTCAATACGCGTTCATGGTATTAGTATTGTAGCGGTTTTAACAGGGGTAGTCAAGCCTACTTTGATGTAGAAAGTCCTACGTTTTAGCCCCTTTTTGGGAGAGGGTTGTGAAGTTTCAGGCCTTCAATTCCAGCGAAATCTTTAGTGTTGACTGTCCATAATTCACTATCAATATCAATGGCCGTTGCGGCTATAACGGCATCACCAAGCCCTATCTTCCGACTTTGGCGAATTCTTATAGCCAGTTCTACAATCTCGTCGCTCAGCGGTAGTCTTTTTGAAACATTAAAAAATAACCGAATAGATCTTTCTTCAGCTAAACCAATCTTGTGATAACCCAAAGCTTCTATTTCAACTATACTGGGATGGGCAATTACTCTTTGGGCCAGCAGTAATTTTTCGATAGTCGGATGCTGCACGGCGTAAATAATGATATTAGCGTCAAGACAAATCATAGAGAAAGATTAATCACGTCCGGGTAATGGCCGGTCCCACTCCTTACGGATTTCTCTCTGCCAGGCAACGGGGTCTTGAATCTTACTAAAAGCCCCGACTCGGCGCATTTCAGCAATAGCCTTTTTGATGGCCTCTGGATCTTGCTTTTCCGTTTGCGTAGTTGGGCTAACGACTTGGACCTTTTGGCCAAGCTTAAGTTTAGCGTCATCTACATAAACCTTGGGCACGCGCAGTGCATAAGAGTTACCGGTTTTTATAACTGTGGCTGTGTACTTACTCATAGTAACTACAATTGTATATACATGCAGGAATTTGTCAAGCTATAAGCTTAGTTAAAATTCCTACGGTTTAGCTTCTAATTCATTACTATTTATGAGCCGGCTTTTAGGTTTGGGCATCAACCACGTAGTCAAGATTAAGCTCCAGCAGCACAGGAGCGGATGTTAATAGGGTCAGCTGCTGGCTATGAGCTTGGGCCAGTATCATGCGGTCAAATGGGTCATGGCGTACCAGGGACGGAAAATTGGCAATTGCCTGGGCATGCTCAGCGCAAACTCTAACATTGTTAGTCCACCAGTTGAAGTTGCTTCGGCTATATCAGGCAGTTTTTTGAACTTGCCAAGCATAGATTTGATCTGGAGTTCAGCTGTAGATATGGCTGAGAAGTAAACTAAATCACTATTATCAATCAGCCGTTTGGCTTGTTTGCCCAGCGATTTGATCCTTTTTGTGTCTGATACCCATACCAAAGCATTGGTATCAAGCAGTAGGCTCATTTATCCCAGTCTTTTCCGTAGACCATTTCCTGGATATCCTTATCGATACCGACTAGGTCTTCATCCTTAATATCAATTTGGCCAGTCCAAAAACCAAACTTTATTTTGTTCTTAGATGGCTGATGGAGTTTAAGGTCGTACATTGGCTTACCATTTTTGGCAACTACCACCTCTTCTCCCTCATCTACTAAGGCGAGTAATTTAGAAAAATTAGTTTTGGCGTCATAGACATTGAATGTTTTCATATGTTTAATCTTTCAGACTAGACTTGGCCTAGTCAAGTTTCTAGCGAGATAAAAAATCCCGCGTTTTAGCCCCGAAGTTTAGATGGTTTAAGCTCATTTGTGGTTCGCGCTTAAAAGTTCAGTATCAAAGCTTAATAGTTTCTGAGCCCGGCCAGCTTTGACATAGGCAAGAGCCAGACAGTCGACAAAATCTAATTTTGTAGTAGCGAAGAATTTTAGGGCTGGGTCGAGAATCGTTCGATCACAGCTCAATTGCTCCAGTCCTAAAATCTCCTTTAGGCAATCGCGGACTTGGGCTCGCGATAAATTGTAATTTTGCTTGGAGTTCAGAACGAAAACAGCTTCTGCCAAAACAGCTTCGGGCAAGATAATACCTCCTGGGCCATAGGTTCTGATAAGTTGGCTGGCTGCCCGGGCCTGTTTAGGGATGTCCCCGGTTGCAATTCGAATCAAGATATTGGTATCAACTACCGCACCTTGCATTAGCTCTGCCTCACACGCCTTAGCAAACGATCGGCTCGCTCTTCGTGAGCTTCCTCACGGGCCCTGCGGATATCTTCGTCACTTAAGGACCGCTTAATATATTTACTCATCTTGGCCCAATGGGCTTCTAGACGTTCCTCAACAGAAATCTCGGGAGTCAGCATAATAGTCTTACCTCTTTTCTCAACTTCCAGTCGGCGGTTTTTATCCAGTTTCAGTTGACGTACGAGCTCCGCGGGGATGGTAATCTGATTTTTAGACGTAAGGGTAATTGTCTTCATGCCTTACATTATAGAGACTGCCTTACTTTATGTCAACCCCGCTTTATTAGCTCACAGAGTCCGAAATGTGTTTGAACTTATACAGCCCTAGACGTAGTTAAAAATCTTACGTTTTAGCCCCTTTTTTGCCACCTTTATCCGTCTTTAAAGACGAGGTGGCCGTTGGGAAGTAATAGCCCAACGCCGATTCTTTTAATTGTTCTAGGAATAAGTCCCGAAAATTTGCCAGTGCCCCTTGCTCGTAAAATAATATTAAAGCACCCTTATAAGCCTGTTCATCAACACTGCGATACGATAAGGGCGGATAACCGTGAGCCAGCAGGACAGCGTTGGCAAGGAGTCGCGACGTTCGTTTATTGCCATCGGCAAAGGGCTGTAGATAAGGTATTAAGACTAGGCATGCCAAAGCTTTTTCAAGGGGTTTTTTAAGCCGATTTATAAGGTCGATAATATCCCGTAAATACGAAGCTAGTTCAATCTGGCTGGCTGGTGGGACATAGACAGTCCCGGTAATACCTACAGGCGTATTACGAAGACCAAAGGGCACATTTAAGCCAGTTACCATTAGTCTATGGATCTCCTCAACTCCTGAAATTACCAGCTTCTTAAAGGCCCTTTGATGTTGCCAGATATAATCAAAAGCCTTCTTATGGTTTAAGATCATAATCGCTTCGGAATGGTCGTGGCCGGGTGCTTCTTTGGCTTCTCTAATTAGGCGTTCAGTGTCTAAAAGGCTGTAGGTATTGCCTTCAATTTTTGAACTCTTCCAGCTGAGTTCAATAACAAAACGCTCTAGGTCTTTTCGGGCTGTAAGTGAATCGCCAGCAGTTTGTCGTTTGTACGCTGCGTTCTCAATCACTACATATACTGAGTCGATAATACCTTCAACGCTCTGAAGTAGCTTTGGCTCAAAGCTAGCAAAACGAGCACGACGCTTGTCTGGCTCCAGGCTAAGATAGGCTTCAACGTCCCACAAGTTCAGGCGTCTGGCTTTTTCTGTGATACGGTAAACCGTAGCCCTCGCCTGGCCCGATACAGTCACATAGCCCTTGTCCGCTAAACGCTTAAGCTCACGGATAGTATTAATGCGCGTTTGGCCGGTCACTTTTTGGATTTCGGCTCTAGATAGAGCCTCTCCTGACAAAAGGCTCCGTAATATGTTTTTAGCTCGTTCAGAAATCGTCACAGTCATACCTAATATCGTAACAAATTGTTACGATTATGCAATAGTTTTGTTACGATATAAGGAAGGCTAACTATCTATTCATACGACAATTTCAGTAAATTTTACTGCTTTTTGTTGTATGGAATATTGTTCTAAGAGCTTTATATGATCCTGACTAGATCAGGCGTAATGTAAGGTTCGAAGTGTTTGTTGAGCTTGGTCATGACATCGATACTTCCGGGGAGAAGTTCGTCTAGATCATATTGAAGCCCGCCCAGATCAAATAGATTTCGGTCCGGAGCCAGCTTCACTAATATGTCTAGATCGCTATCAAAACGAGCTTCACCGCGGGCATAACTTCCAAATACACTGGCCTCTAGGGCGCCATGCTTCTTAAATAAGCGCTGCAGCTCTGCCAGCTCTATAGGCAGATTAACATCAGTTACGCTTTGAGCTGTTTTCATACGATTATTTTAGCACTTTCATCCTTGGCCTGGCGATATTTAGGCTTTATGGCCGCTTGGCTATTACCGGCAATTTTATGAGGTTTACACAAATGGCAACCGCTCCGGCTAGTCCTGGGTTTTTTATATTTATGATTAGCCACGGTTGGTTACTACTGCTTCTTTAGACACGCTCTTGTGCAGAATCGAAGAAGCTAGAGTTTGGTAAGGTATGCCTTCTTCCATGGCTTTAACCTTTAGCCTATGTAAGTCCCGCTCAGTAAGGCGGATATTAATGTTACGGGTTTTATTAAAGGTGTTTCTAGCGATTTGTTGCAAGCGTTTCTTCTCTTTTTCTAGCTCTGAGCCAGAAAGACCCTTAATCTCTCCACGGTCTAGCGCACCTTCAATTTCATCAAGTTCTGCCTGTTCTTTTTCGTCTAGGTCGTAGTAATGATATCTCATTTTATTCCTCCTTTAGTTAAATATTTTTTAGTGAACTTTCGGCTCGGATAGAGTGTTTTCAGAAATATTTTCTCCTCATCTTCTACAAAAGGTACCAAAAATGCATAGTTGTCTATTTCGATAATAAAAATCCGCTGCGCTGGATACCTCTTTTGATTGGGGTGTGGGATATTATCTAACAATCCACCGTCCTCAAGCGCTGCATAAACTTCATCAAAACCGATCCCCTGTTTAACTTTAAGCTGCAAATTCTTAGCGTCGTTCCAGTCAAAACGTTTCACTATTAAAGTCTATGACAAAACATATGGATTGTCAAACTAATGTATTGGACCACTACACAGTTGGTTGATTTGGGTTGATGGCTGATTGCTGATTCTTCTTTGGTTATTGTTCATTGTTTAGTTCCTGGGGGCTGACCCAGCGGCAGTTCGAGGAGTCATTTTTGGACGACCGAGACGATCATGTAGCGGTTCATCCAGCGATTAGATTTAAAAATTCG
>DATESY010000086.1:0-8870 GCA_035283865.1 Saccharimonadales bacterium (SeqCode) | reverse complement strand
CGTTTCTTATAGCAATATCGCCGGGCTGGAGATCTTGAATGGTGATAGGATTTACCTTTATGTATTTCCCCTGACTAACCGCTTGGTCCAAATATTTTTGCTGAGCGATAGTATTACCAGCCCCGTTACTCAACTTACCGCCAAAATTGTATCCCGGGTCGGCTCCGCTATTAAGCATAACTCGCGTTACAAAAGCTCCGCAGTCGATACCCGGATAACCTCCTCCGGAACCACCTACAAACTCGCCATTAGCCTTAGCTTTATTAGTGGCATCCAGATAGGCTTGGGTTGGTTCTACTCCCGGAGTATGCGGCGAAGACCAGGCGTATTCTTTGATTATATTGAATATTTCACTGGTATCACTACACTGTCCCGATATGCCATTGGTCTGGTTGGAGGACGAACCTGCTTTTATAGCTGCAATAATATCTTCGGTAGCGCCCTTTACAGCGCTTTGCTGCCCAGTTTTATTTATATAAAGAGTAATAATAACTTTGTTGCCATTGATGTCAAAGACACCACTATTGCCAGTTACGTTACCGTTCATGCCCCACTTGGCCGCTTCCGGTCCTGGGTTTATGTTGAAATAATTTTCATGTAATGCAGTTTGAGCCGCCAGGTAGCCGCTACCGGAAGAAGTATAAATGGCCTCCATCGCCTTGGTTAGATCAGAAACGGCGGTCTTATTAATCGATGTAGGAGGGTCATGGTAATAAGCTACGATATCAGTAGAGTTATAGCCCAGCGAGTGTGCCGCTGAGTTAATGGCGGATAAGCCACCAGCTGCATCTATTAGGACATTTGCCCGAACATTAGATGAATTAATATTAAGTGTGCTATTCAGGGCGTCACTGAGGGTTATGCTTTGGCCCGCCGCTAGACCCTCATTATTCGGTCCGTATAGTTCCTGAGGGGTAATTATCCAGGACTTAGACAAATCAGGATTGGTTTCCAAGAAGGCGTGGGCGATAATTAGCTTCAAAACAGAAGCTGTCCTATCTGGCGACTGGTCGGAATTATGGGATGCTATTACTTGGCCTCCCACCTGTTTTACTAGGACTGATTGTAAGCTGTATTTGCTAATAATAGGCGCAATATCTAAGCCAACTCCGTTTCCTGTGCCAGAGTTAACTGTGCACGAACAGCTCGAAGTACCTCTCGTTCCTCCGGTGCTCGCCCCAAACTTGTCTTTATAGTTAATGGCGGCTTGAGTTCTAGATGCCACAGACCCTTGTCCGCTACCCAACAGACCTTCGTAGTAGTTATAGACAGTCTCTGTAGCCTCTTCAATGGTTGCATTGGGCGCATTAATTTTATCTGTGACGGATGACTTATAACCGCCGGAAAGTTCGTCCCACATATACTCCAGCTGAATACCTAAATCACCGGGGATGACACCTGCTTTGGCAGCTTTATTAACTAAGTTTGTTTGCCTCCCGCCAGAGTCACCTTGGATATCTAACCATTGCACTAGCCCATATGCACGAAACCGTGAAACAGGAGAATCGCTCAACTCACCCCCATTATTTACCCGAGGATCCCATGTTCCTGCTGTCTCAGCTTCAAAGTTTCCCATTAGAGCTGCCACTGCAACCGGGGTTAATCCCCTTCCTATTAGATTATTCCAGACCTTTTTGGGGTTATCAGAGCCAACAAGATTGGCGCTAGAAGTGCAAGCGCCGGATGACCCAGCATCATAATAAGGATGTTGTTTGATAATACTCTCTAGATCGTTGCTAGTTAAAGCAATAGCATTGCCAACGTTGAGTATTAAAAGTGACGATGCAAAGGAGAAAGCAAAGAGGCTTTTTAGTATATCTTTAAAATTATGTAACTTCATTTTAAAATCCGATGTGTACATGGTTTCTATGGCCTGCGTGAGTGCTTTCTGGGTAGCACCCCGGGCAAGATTTACCACCATTTATCTCTAAGTCAGTGAAAGCTTGATCGTGTATATCCCCATAGCCATCACTTATTAACTGCTGGGGGACCAGCTCTGCGGGTAACTTATTCAAAAACTGGACTAAGCGTAGGTTATCTGATCTTTTTTCGGGCGTAGGAGGAGCTGCTAAAGTTTGACCATTTACACTACTAATATCAAAGGCTTTCCCGTAATTATGAACACCGCCCGTTACTCTATGATCGCCGCATAAAGCATAGGTGCCTATTGAAAAGCCGCCATTTTCGATAATGTAAAGCATTAATTTCAAGACGCGCTCGTCAAATTTATCAACAAAACACTGCTGGTAACTGCCTGGCATTCCTCCCTGGATTGATTTTCCGGCAGCCGCCTGCTCGAGATCGTAACAGTCACCGGAATTGTCGCAGGAATATTTCGTGCCTTTATAGCTTAGAACCTTTTGGGCTAGTTCCTGGGTCGTGCCGCTCGCTACGGCGCCCGGGGTACCAGTTGGCTCTGAACTATTTTGATCAACACTACTTTCTGGGTTTTGGATGCCGAGGAGTTCGTCTAGAACGTTCTGGTAGCTTTGATCTAGGCGCCAACGGAAGACTAAATCTCCGTATTTTGAGTTATTCGGTCCCAGATTCTTAGGCGAGCAAAGTCCTTCGTCTTGCAAATTACCATCAGAGTCACGTTTAACACTGCCGTCAGTTAATAGCTCGCCAATATCGCTACTAAAACACTTACCATATTCCTCCAATATAGCGTCAGCTTGGCCGCTGTCAGCCAAAATCTGGGCATTTTCTATGGAACCAAACGATTCGTTATCAATAAGCTTTTCTTCTTCAGTACTCCAACCCCACTGCACAATTTTATAATTAGTGTTGTCATCTGCCGCGTCGGCGGCAACCGCCGGGCGCAGATAGTTAGTAAGAGGTGAAAAGATCGTAGCTAGTACTTTTGGTATGTTCATAAAGAAGCTGGCGATTTTAGTCATATTTAGTTCGGAGATTTCCATGGCTAAACTCGCGGCGACTGAATCGGGGTTATTAAGCGCAAAAAACTTTTCAAAATTGCTTTGCTTAGCCTTTTGCTGAGCGATAAACGCGTTATCTTTTATACGGGCTAGATTAACTTCTTCATTAGTCAGGGGTCGGCCATATAGTTGCTGGCGCTGCATTTCCTGGGCATAGGCTACGCCGCCGGCGTCGGCTTGGTTGGCGAGCGTGTCATTGCCTAAACCGTTATAAAAAGCGCCCATCTCTGCAAGTACTAACATTCGGGCAAGGTAAGTTGCCCCTTCAGTAGCTACCGCGAACTTACCTGTCCCGGCGGCGAATTTTTTCGAGGTGTTTTTTATAGCCGCACGTCCCGTGGGAGTAGTAAATTTCTCAGAAATTTTAGCGGTAACGCGGCCAATAAAACTTTTTGCTGCAATCTCGGCACTTTTTTCAGCAGGACCTATAAAAATTGTAGCTACCAAGTTCGCGGCGGCAATCCCGGCGACAAGGCCTGTATTTGTTATAGTTGGGCAAAGATTATCGGCAAGGAAATTGGCTGCGCTGCCGATAGGACCTTTTGGGAACAAGACATCAAAAATACTGAATTCCCCCGACCTTGCAGCTTGAGGGGAAACTTCAAATGAGGTGTCGACAGCTTGGCCGCGGGCAGTTTTTTCTGGAATCGAATCAGTAATATCGCCGATGCGCCGGTTGAAGGCACCAACCGCCTGGGCAGTAACGTCGCCCTTTTTTTGCTGGCTATCGGCTGAAGCTATAGCCAGGAAGGTTTTAATAGCCGCTTCGTTCTGGCTGTTAACAAACGCTTTCGAAGCTTGGACTGAGCCATCATAAACAATGCAGACCGGCAAACCGATCGCGTATATAGTATTTAGCGCGCTAAGTAGCCCGCTATATGCAGTTTTACCAGTTAAGGTCTTGACTATGCCATCGATTTTACCCGTTACTTCTGGCGGTAGCTCACCGGTAGCTCGGAACTTCCTGTTGCAATCAGCTTTTGCGAGGCAATCATCAATAGCCTGGTTGGCTTCTTTGGCGGCAGTGCTAACACCGCTAATTTTTGCCCCTTCTTTTGGCGTTGTAGATATTTTTTTTCTGGTTTCCTGCAAGGCCAACTGGTCTGCCTTTTCCTGGCTTAGACCGAAAAATTTAGCACCTTTTAATTCATACCACCGCAGCTGTATACCCCACGCGCTGAGGAGCTTTTTAGACGTTTGGCTCCGGACAAAATAATTATTGCCGCGTAGAACGTCATGCATGCCCTGGTTGAGTTGGGAGGCAAACCTTAGCCGATCTTTATAGTTGGCAATTGGTCTACCAAACTGGGGCTTCGGTGCTTCAATCACCCGCTGCTGGCCGTTTATATTTAACTTCACAGCCGTGATTTTTTCAGCACCTAGGATACCTTTAGTTGTTTCAAAACTTAATATACCAGTGGCCTTCATATTATTGATTACGGCCTGCGGCCGAAGGCTTGCCATCTTGACTCCGGTTTTATTCTTTTCAAGCAGGGACTGCGCCTTACCCCCGGCAGCGTCAATGGCTGCCTTGTCTGCTATCAAGATCGCGGATTGTTTATAAAAAGTCCTGGTTAATCTTACGAGCCTGTATTGTTCAATATGATAAGCCAGCTGGGGGATTTTTAATGCTGGGAGAAAAAAAGCCAAAAAGCCGACGACTACCAGTAATAGGCTAGATCCCCCCGCGGCAAGGAGCAAGCCTTTTCTCTTGGACAGGGATTTAAATCTGCCCTGCCCGTTAATTTTGTTTGGTCTATAACCTCTGCCAACTTGGCTGGGATGTTCTTGGGCTACTTGGTCTTGCGGACCTTCATCGCGCTGTTCGTCGGAACCGTAGTCTGTTTTATAGGGGTCGTCATTGGCTGCTTGTTCTTGTTGTTTTAAATCTCCTGGCACTGGCGCAGCCGGCTTCTTCTCTTCGTCATAAATTGGGTCGGCCATGAGCTACTAACCTTCGTGGCTCAGACGTACTTCGCCTGAAGTTGTGGTCTGGGGCTCAGGCTTTGGCAGCGGCGTCTGAGGTATATTTTGGGTTTTAGCTAGGGGCGCTGGGGTCGGGGCTGCGGGCGACGGAGGAATTGGACTCGGTGGTGCAGCCGCTGGTTCTACGGGCAGTCCGGCAGGGATTGGTACATCCGCCATTGTTGGTCGGGCTAAAGTTTGTAAATCAATTTCCTGAGCCGGCGCTTCTCCCGGGTTGTTGGTAATTAGACTGGTTTCAGTCGGGCTGGCAATAACCTGGATATGTACATGATTTTGGCCGGCGAAGAAAAGGCCTTGGCCGATCGGGAACTGGTTAAGCCGCTTTTTCTCCTCGCTGGTTAACTTAAAGACATCGGCTAGTACATCCACCGCACTAGGACTTTGTTTAAGCAGTATCTGCATGCTGGCATTGGCTACAATTGCCCGGCCCATGCGTGAAGCCATAAAGTCTTCAACGTCCTGGGTGATAGTCGTTAACCCCAGGTTATATTTCCTGGCCCGTTTGGCGAGTGAGAACATAAAGTTAGCGCTGTCTTCATAGCGCATTAACTGCCAGGCCTCGTCAACTATTAGCAACCGTTTTTTGCGCTCGGCTTTAGTTTTGTTCCAAATATAGTTCAGCACTATATACATGGCTACCGGACGCAGCTCATCCTCCAGGTCGCGAATGTTAAAAACCACCATCGGGTTATTAACATTGACATTGCTTTGCTGGGAAAAAATACCAGCAAAAGTCCCGGCAGTGTATTTACGTAAGCGTTGCGCTAATTGTGGGCCACTGCCACCCATATGTAGCAGCGTGTCATAAAGGTCATTGATGGTTGGTGGTGGCGAACCGTGGGTCAGCGGGTCATTAGTTATGCCGGCCTTGGCATAGGTTTCTATTAGGGCAGCGTCAAGGTCTGCCTCTTCTGCCGGAGTAAGGGCCGGGGCTATGGTCATTGCGCCAGTCCCTTGAGCCATCTGGGCCTGGGCGCCACCCATCATTAGCCGCAGCAGTCCGTGCAGAGTGATAAGGTTCGATCGCAAAGCGTTGTCGGCTTCTTCGTTGTCAACGACACGTGGCAAGTCGAAAGGGTTTATGCGGGTAGCGCTAGCCAGACTGAGGCGCACATAAGCACCGCCAACAGCATCGCTCATCCGCTGGTATTCGTTCTCCGGGTCAATAATAAAGACTTCAGTGCCGAACATCATTGAGCGCAGAGCTTCTAGCTTGACCGTAAAGCTCTTGCCAGCCCCGGATTTGGCAAAGACTACGCTGTTGCTGTTTTCCAGGCTGAACCGGTCAAAAATGACTAAGCCCGAATTATGCATGTTAATGCCATATAAGATACCGTTTTCCTGGGTCAGGTCGGCACTGGTAAAGGGGAAGCTGGTAGATAGGGCGCCGGTATCGAGATTGCGGTAAATTTGTAGTTGGTCAACGAACTGGGGGATGGTGCTATTTAATCCCTGCTCTTGTTGAGCAGTGGCTGGTTTTGAATAAATTAACTGTTGTCCCAGTAATGATTCAACTTTGTGGCTGACGAACTCCAGCTCCTCCATAGAGCCGGCGTAAATAGTGAAGTAAAAGCCGAAGCGGAAAAAGCGCTCCTCGCCGACTTGCAGCTTGTCGCGCATTTCTTCAGCATCCTGGACTGAGGCTTCCTTGCCCGGGTCGCGTACCCGGCCTTTCTCAGTGTCGATTTGGATGCCGGCTTCTAGTTGCGAGACTTTCTTGCGCAGGTTATTTAAAACCACCTGGCTGTCAACTGGTTGAATGACCATCGATAGGTCTATAACCTCATCAAGGTTAATCATCCCCGACAGCCAGCCGGTGTATACCTGGCGCGGATAACCGTAAACGTAGTAAGTTCGGGCAAAGCGCGTGCCGATGCGGAAGTGGTTGCCATTGAATTCCAGCGAACTGGGGGCGATAAAATCGCGCAGAGCGGTGACACCTTTGGCGAAAGCGCTGGAGACTTCCTGTTTTTCGCGCAGCTGGGCCTGGGCCGCCGGGTCTAGCGGCTGGCCCTGCTTTTTGCCAAAACCAAGCATTAGCTTGCACCTCTGTCTAAGCTGGGCTGGGGGGCGTTGCCTTGGCCTTTGCTAACTACTTCTGCGGTTAAACTGTCGGCACTGCCTAGTTGCTGCCGGGTGGCTGTGTCGGGGTTGTAAGCTTCGTAATAGAGTTCGATCAGCTCCTGGGTATCCAGCGGTACGCTCTGCACGCCGCATTGTAACAAACCTTGCATAACGGCTTGAACACGGTTCTTAAGCTCGGTTTTAGCGTTTTCCAGAATTTGTTCATCAATCACTACATGCGGCGTCTTACTGCCACCAAAAAGGTCAACTATACCGGTGAAAAAGCCAGTGCTGGTTTTTAGCGTGCGGCGGATGTCAGCATTGGCATCGGGATAACCGATGACTATGTAAAACTTCTTGTCCATGATATTGGTCTGCTGGGCGATATCGGCTAAAAAGGCCACATAGTCTTCCATTAGAAGGGCTAGCAGCATGCTCTCTTGTTCAGAGCGGATTTTATCCAGTTTATCCAGGTAAGGTCCAATATCGACTTTTTGGCTGCGGATAAATATCTGGATCGGGAAATATAGCGAATTTAAGAAACCCTGGTAGGCAAACTCCACGGCTTCACGTTCCTGAGGACTCATCAGATCAAAGTTAATCGATTTGCCCATAATGACAGCCCGGAAGGTGCCATCATTCATAATTACAATACCGTCGCGGATTTCGCTGATGTGCAGGGTATTTTGAGTGCTGTTGGCACTGGTCGCCGAAGCTTTCTCGGCCTTGCCGGCCGGCATCTGCGGCGCTGCCGAAACTGTTCCGGGGCTGGCCCCAGGCGTTATGATGTCGGGCTGATTAGGGTTCATGCTTCTTTATTTCTCCACCCAGGTTTTGGCTTAAAAGTAATTCTTAGTGTAGCTGCAGCAGCACTTCGCTTGGCGAAACTTGCTGGAACTGGCCCCTGCGGTTGGCTAACTTAGAAAGTGTCGCCACACTAAAATCATTACCGCTTTGGGCTAGCTCCAGTGTATCAGCCTGGCGGGTAGCTGTCACGGGGTTGGCGACAGTCTTTCCATCTGTTTTTACTGCACCACCCGATTCTGCCGAGCTGACTGCCTCGCGGGCTACGCTCAGTCGGTTAGCGACATTAACTTTTCTATCAGCGTCGGCCTGTTGCATCAGTCCGGCCAAATACTGGGCCGTCGGGTTGTTTTGCTCGTCCATGATGTCATCGGCCGGATGAATATCAATACCAGGACTAGTGGCAGCTAATGTTGTTGGGGCCACCAAGCGGTCAGACTCGGTTTCCCTCTCAAGTAGGTCCGGCGCAACAGTTAGGTTTTTCACCGCCCAACCGCGGCTATCGAGAGTGCTGGCCAGTGTTTGCAAACGGCTTTTGACCTCGGTTTCGCTTAAGCCCTTGGTCCGCTGTTTTTCAGCTTTTTTCGGTGCCGTTATGGTTACTAGATGCAGTAGTCCTGTCTGGCTCCATAACCTTTTGCGGGGCTTGAGTAAAAAGCGTATCCGGGCCAGTAGCCAGACCTCGGTCGGCTGGTGCCGACCTAGAGGTGAAGCTAGGACACCGAACAGTAACATCGGCAGCAGGAAAACTATTACAAATAACCAACGAATTGGCCCTAGGCCGGTACTTGTGACGAGCTTAAAATTAATAAAGGCGCAAAACACCGCGATAATGGCATAAATGAAACCCTTAAGCGTCAGCGGCCCTAATAATTTGTCCTCAGCTTCGATGTCTTGGATTACTTTATAAGTTGCCATAATATAACTACTATTTTAGTTTAACGCCTATGGTGGTGTATAGAAACCATCCTCGTTAATTTGATCGGCTAACGAAGTTCTTAGGCCGTCTAATGCCGCCCTATGGGCGGGATCAACAGCTACAGCGGCAGAACGTTCCAACGTCGGGATATTACGGCT
>DATESY010000085.1:0-3305 GCA_035283865.1 Saccharimonadales bacterium (SeqCode) | reverse complement strand
AAACCATGTTACGCCACCGGTGGCACCGCGGGGGATAATTGTAACTTTGTGTACCATGTCGCTATCCGGCAGAACGTGTCCCACCACGGCATGGCCGGCTTCGTGATAAGCAGTCAGCTCTTTTTCTTTGTCACTCATAATTTTACTTTTGCGTTCCGGGCCGAGGGCGACTTTTTCAAAGGCTTGGACTACGTCTTCGTTTTCAATTACTTTGCGGTTATGACGAGCAGCTAAGATGGCTGCTTCATTGGCAATGTTAGCCAGATCAGCACCTGATGAGCCGGCTGTTTTGGCCGATAAGGTTTCCAGGTCAACTTCTTTGCTGACCGGCTTTTCTTTGAAGTGAGTCTCTAGAATTAATTTACGGTCTTTACGGTCAGGCAAGTCAATATTGACTCTTCGGTCAAAGCGGCCAGGGCGTAGCAGTGCCGGGTCCAGTACATCGCTGCGGTTGGTGGCCGCTAAAACTATGACGTTCTGGCCTTGTTCAAAGCCGTCCATCTCCACCAGGATCTGATTAAGCGTCTGTTCACGTTCATCATGCCCGCCACCCATTCCGGAGCCGCGGCGGCGGCCGACGGCATCAATTTCGTCGATGAAGATAATACAAGGGGCATTTTTCTTAGCCTTGTTAAACAGATCCCTTACCCGGCTAGCTCCAACTCCGACAAACATCTCGACAAACTCTGAGCCGCTGATAGAAAAGAACGGTGCATTAGCTTCACCGGCTACCGCTCTAGCCAGCAGGGTCTTACCGGTACCCGGTGGGCCAATTAACAGTACGCCTTTGGGGATTCGGGCGCCAACTCCTTCGAACTTTTTGGGGTACTTTAAAAACTCCACAACTTCCTGTAAATCTTGTTTGGATTCATCGTTGCCAGCCACATCAGTAAAGGTAATTTTGTCTTTTTCATTACCGTAAAGCCGGGCCCGGCTCTTGCCGAAGCTCAGCGCTTGGTTACCCTGGCCCTGGGCACTTCTGAACATAAATATTAAGATAGCGGCAATGATAATCACCGGCAGCAGGTTAATGGCCAGCTGTACCCAGAAGCTGCCGCCACTGCTGCCTGGTTTGTTAACTATCTCAACCTTACCTTGCTCCAAACCCTGTTGGTAGATGCTTGAACCTTCTTCTTTAAAGGATTTTTCAGTTGGTTTACTCTGGCCTTTAGGGGTAATTAGCAGCTCATTGCCGTTAACCTGGATTTTCTGGATGTTACCGGAGTTAGCTTCGGTAACTAGCTGCGAAAAGGGGACTTCCTTTAACTGGCTAGGTTGGTTAAAGGCTGTATAGATTACCAGGGCGAATAATATCAGCAGGGCTAAAAAGCCAAAATTCTTAAAGCGGTTACGTTTCTCACCGCCACCTCCGCCACTGAGGCGGAACTGCTTCTTGTTATCCATATGTGACAATTATAGCACCCGGGAGTGACCCCTTAAGCGCTTAAGTTAGTTTGGCGGCTTTAGCTGTTAGTTTTAGTCTGCGGCCCTTTAAAACATCATGTACAGAGCCGGCAGGGGCTGTTTTTATAGCGGTACTCAGTCGTTTGATAGTTTTACGATCAAAATCCCGCAACTGGTTATTTCTCAGCCACCAGGCGAGCAGCTCTTCAGAAACATCACTCGGCAGCATGATAAATTGCTGGCGGTCAAGTTCTGTCAGATGAGTATGAGATAAAGTCGCAATATCTTGTTCTATTAAGTTATTAAGTTTTGCGACTTTATTGATATTATCTAAGATTTCTTGGCGTTGTTTATTAGTCAATACAGCCATAAGATGCTGCCTAATGTAGTTGCGCAAATATCTTGTTTCAATGTTAGTAATATCTTCTCGCCACTGCAAATGATGTTTTTGGGCATATTCCAGAATTTCAGCTTTTGGAATATTTAGAAGCGGACGGATAATCTTTGGGTTAAGGATAGACGAAAGACCTTTTCGACCGGTACCCCGTAGAATGTTTAAAAAGGCAGTTTCAATCAAATCATCTTGGTGATGGGCAGTAATAATAGCGTCCACCTTATATTTCTTCTTCACTTTGTCTAGAAACTCATAGCGAGCCTGACGGGCAGTTTCTTCACTGGCAGTCTTGCCCAAACGGCCATGGCTAACCTCAAAGGGCAAACCATATTTTTGAGCGATTTCTCTGACTAATTGTTCATCTTTAACGGAATCTGCCCGGATGCCATGGTTAAAATGAGCCACAATTAACTCAAGCCCTGGCATTTTAGCCAGAATATCTAAAAGAGTCATAGAGTCTACACCACCACTGACCGCTAAGACATAGCGACCGCTTGCTAAATCAATCTTCATCAATTTGGTAGCAGGGGGCGGATTTGAACCGCCGACCCCAGGCTTATGAGTCCTGTGCTCTAACCAACTGAGCTACCCTGCCACAATCCAACAGGGGTATTATAGCAGACCTAACCTGTTAATTAACTAGATTTGGACCAGTTGTTCTGGCTCTTGCTCTTCGGCCAGCCACTGGTCTATTTCTTGAAATTCTTCCAAGTTATTATCCCTTGCTGGAACCAATAGGTATCCTAGATCGGTTGACATTACTTTGCACCTTTTTTGTTTTTTATTTGAACGATCTGCCCTAATCATAACCGTTTTAAAAAGAACGTCAAGTATTATATTGTGTTTTTAGAACTAATGTGCTTAACTACCGCTGTTAGGATCTTATCTGTTCTTGGTAGCTTTGGAATGTTCGGCTTACGCTTGAGTTCAAGAAACCAGACTGTAAGGGGTCGTTCCTAAGTAACTAAGTAAGAAAGAATATTTAAATGTACAAAGTATTTGTAGGTGGATTACCATTCACCACAACTGACGATGAGCTTAAGGAATTGTTTGCCGCCCATGGCACAGTGGCTTCAGCTACCGTCGTCAAGGATCGTGATAGTGGCCGCAGCAAAGGTTTTGGCTTCGTCGAGTTCGAAAACGACGAAGAAGGCAAAGCTGCTGAAAAGGCACTCAACGGTACTGAGGTTGGCGGACGCAGCATATCTGTTGCTGAAGCTCGTCCTAAAGAAGACAAGCCTCGCACAAACAGCTGGTAAGTTTTACTAAGCTAGAGAAAAACTCCCCTAAATAGGGGAGTTTTCTTGTGCTTTAGAGCCCGTCTGTTTCGAAAAGGTGATCATGTTCGTACATGCTTTCGGCCAATTCCGATATTTTCTGAGGCGAGGCATTCACGCCAAGGATAGCCTCGGCATCTTCTAGCTGGTTTTTGAGAACTTTCTCATATGTCGGCGACCTACTTGGCTCAACATAATCAAATCTAAGTTGTTCTTCCATATATTTATAT
>DATESY010000084.1:0-2047 GCA_035283865.1 Saccharimonadales bacterium (SeqCode) | reverse complement strand
TTACCGGCCGAACTGGTCGGTGAGACACCGTAGCAGGAACGCAGCTTGCCAATATCAGCGGCGCTCCAGCTAGTAACAATAGCCGGATTGATTTGACTGACCCTGATGCCGTGAGTTTGGGCGACCAGATCAGCGCACTGGTTCTGCTTAGAGTTTGGATCAAAAGGTTGGGTAGGATCAGGTGGCGTCAGCATTGGCGGAGTATAGCCTTTATCTTTAGCGTACAGGCTGAAACAACTCTCTCCTTGCTGCTGCTGAGCAGCCGTAGGTGATTGGCCGCGCGAAATAGCCGCTATAGTAGTTTCGCTCATACCGGCTTTTATGACACAGGCTTTAACTTCAGGCGGCAATGATGGGGGAGCTCCAGGCCCCTCACCGGAGGTTCTAGGTGGTGGTATCCCTAGCGTAGGTCCGTCGCCACGGTACTGGCCGCTGGGGTCAATAAAGCCTATCTGTTGGCCGGACGAGGCAGTGGCAAAACACCTGGATTGTACTTGCGAAATTAATTCTGGCGTCGGGCTACCAAAGCGGTCGCCCATTACTGACTTGGCGCAAGCTAGCGCTGGTGAATCAGACTGGAAAGCGGGCGGCGGGGCTATTGGGATATTAGCAAATATCGGTTGGTTTTGGCCGCTCTGCGAACCGGGTCCGCTATTTGACCCTCCGCTGCCGGAATATGATCCCTGGCCGCTGTTAGATGACGGGCCATAACTGACACTGGCGTTAAAACAACTGGAGGCTTTGGCAATCTGGTCACCGGTCGGTTGAAAACCACCAGCCTGGAACCGGGCGTAGGCCTCAGCTCCAAGTAATCTCTCCATACAGCTACCGGAATCGCTTTTAGTAAAGGTTGGCGGTAGCGCAACATATTGGCTGCCACTAGATTGGGAACTGCTGCCGGTACTGCCCTGGTATTGTTCGGCTCCACTAGTATTAGGAGAAGTATTAGTACCTGTGCTGCCATCTGAAGATTGCGAGGTACCGGCAGCCGGTTGGCAGTTGGGCGGTGTGCCGCTGTAGCCGGATGGACAGGTGGTGGGCATAGTATATGTTGATGTGCCGCTGCCTGAGGAGCCTGACGAAGTTGAGCTGTCAGTAGAAGATCCGGGTGATGGCGAAGTATATGTTGGCGTAGACCCACTAGGAGCGGTCGTACCGGTTGGTGCGGTATAGGTAGTACCAGCCGGTGGTTGGCAGTTAGGTGGCGTACCGGTGTAAGGCGCCGGGCAGGTGGTGGGCATGGTGTAGCCCTCAGTCGGCATATAGGTGGTAGATTCACCCAAAATGGCTGTCAGCCCATTTTGGGTCACGGCTGAGATTAGCCGCGGCGATTGATGGTCTTTATAAGTTGTAACTGCTAATGACGAAACCAGAACTCCAACCAATGCCAATGGCAGGGCCACTAATGCCATTTTTATGGTTAGTGGCACTTTATCAAAGCGACTCATAGACCGTCCTTTTTATATTGCTTACGGTTACTTTATAAAACTATATTATGCCCTTAAGGACCTATCTGCAAGTTTTCATTGTGGAAGGTTTTTAATTCTTAGCTAGTTTTTCTGTGGTTCGCTGGGGTTACCGGAGGTGTTCAGTTTCTTTTGGTTATGTTCAGTCTGGGATAGGGTGGCCTGCAGAATCTGCAAAACACTTCTGGCGTGCTCACGGCTCATACCGACTTTAGCTACGGTTTCGGGTTGGCTGGTGGGGCCAGTGTTTTGCATAAAGTTCATGACTACGCCGTAGTTATTAACCATGACATCGACAATGTCGGTAAACAAAACCTGAGTGACACCGGCCTGATTGGCTGTGTCGCCTATTATGTGGATGGCCGGTATCTTGGCCATAGCGTAGCCGGCTGTTTCCCAAAGCCTTACTGCCTCGTCATCTTTAACGCCGAAATGGCTGAGCAACAACATTAGAACATCCTCGCTAGGGCGGCTTTGGCCTAACTCATAACTAGCCAGAACGCGTACATCAATTTCCACCGCGCCTGAAGCCTCCCCCAGCGATTCGTTAGCCAGGCTGCGTAGTTCTTTAAGTTTCTTAC
>DATESY010000083.1:0-5628 GCA_035283865.1 Saccharimonadales bacterium (SeqCode) | reverse complement strand
CAGGGCTAGATAAATATTAGACAGGGTTTGGGCTTGTACTCCCTGGCTGGCGTCAACGACTAAAATTGCGCCCTCGACTGCTTCCAGCGAGCGACTGACCTCGTAGCTGAAATCAACGTGGCCGGGAGTATCGATAAGATTCAGTTCATAGTCTTTGTATTTCATCCGTACGGGAGCCAGTTTGATAGTAATTCCGCGTTCTTGTTCCAGTTCCATTTTGTCCAAAATCTGGGCTTTCATCTGGCGTTTCTCAACAGTTCCTGTCAACTCCAGCAAACGATCAGCCAGCGTACTTTTCCCATGATTTATATGGGCAATAATACAGAAGTTCCTAATATGTCCCTGATCCATGGCTACAGATTATAACAGAGGTGAGACCGAAGGGCTGGTTATCTTCGACCTTTAGTGAAGGGTTCGGCCTTCTGGATACCATCGATGAGGTTAATTACTTCAAAGTAAGGCCGTTGGCCTAGATAGTCTAGGATTGCTTGCAAAGCTTCGGCACTTATCAAATAGTGCTGGACTGGCTGCGGAGCCCTCTGAGTCATTGGGTCGGGCGGGTTTTTGCGGGCTTTTCGTTTTGGCATATAGAGCTATCCTTACCCCAACCCTTACTTATAATATCTGTTCTGATTTTACGTCTGCCAAGCCAATCTGGTCAAGGACAAGCACAATGCCAGACCTAATGCCTTTTTACTAAGCGAGCCCCTATTTTCCGTCTTCCACCCAAAGAGTCATGCTGGTGCCGCCAGCGCCTAGGCCGGTTTGCATCCATAGGTAGTTGCCATTGGCATTGGGTTTGGTGGGGCGGATGTACAAATTGTTGGCACTTTCGCCAATGGCACTATTGACTTCCGGTGCAAGGTCTTTAAGCGGGATGCCGTCAGCTGGCTTGGTGTACCTACTGGCCAGTAGTCCAACATTTTTGAGCGAACCATCATCATTGTGTGCCTCGAGCAAAAACTGATTTAAAATATCACCCCAGATGCCATCATCCGAACCTGGAAGTGGTAGCCTAGACATTATTTGTTTCCCCCTTGAAGTTTTTTATTTTGATATCCATTAGCTTTAGTTGCCCTCCGGCTGAGTTATTAAGCTTATGATAGGGTAATCCACGGAGGCCGTCAAGCCCAGTAGTGAGCTTTCGAGATTATCCACATATGTGCGGATATTTAGCCCGCATAGTGGGCTGACTCTAAAGTCTACTGCTGGGCAGGCCCAATGAATGGCTAATGTAAACTTAATTCTTTAATTTCTAAAGAACCGTTCTTGGAAATTTAAAATCCGGAAATAAAATTCAAGGGCTACAAAGAACGGATGTTAAGGTTGGGCAATTTAAGTTCCAACAATGTTTTATCGTTAGTCCAAAAAGTGTCGGCGCCCTGTTCTATTGCCGTGGCTAAAAGTATGGCGTCATAACCTTTGGCTTTTCGGCCAAACCGCTGCGTTAGGGCCACGGCCTTATTGGCAATAACTTCCGTGACTGGCACAAACCTGGTAGTCATAAACTGATCAAGTATGGCTCTTTGTTTGGCTTCTGCCTCGGTGCTTCGCAACGCCGCTCCAGTCAGGATTTCCTGCCAGGCCAGTACCGAAAGGACCGCGCCTTCCCGCTCGCCCGCCTCAACAATCTTCCTTGCCGACGCCGACCACTGGTTGTCTGACTCGAAAGCGTAAATCAGCACATTGGTGTCATACGAGATCATCGCCCTAGTTTCCGTTCGCGCTGGCGGTTATCCTCGTCGCGCATCTCGCGAATATACTCCGCGGCATCACGTCCGCCGGTTATGGCGCGCCCCATAGTGCCAAAATATTTGGTTATTGGTAAATCGGCGCCCACCTCGAGCCGTTTTTTATCGCTACTGACCCGCACCGTGATGCGCGAGCCCCTGTCTACTTTAAGCTGCTCACGCAGGCGCTTGGGCAGCGTCAGCTGACCTTGGGGTGATATCTTAAGGACATATACTTGTTTGTTGGCTGTTTTCATAAAACCATTATAGCAAGAATAATTAATAAAGTAAAGTATCTTTATTTTACTTTAAGAATAACCCGCCGCAGGCCATTTACCATTAACCTTTTATCATTTACCTTGTGTTTACCATTAGCCATTAACCATGAAGCTACATGGCAAACGGATAACAGATAACGTATGCATAACGGTGAACGGTGAACTGTGAACAGATAACGGAAGTGAGTTCCTAATAAAAAATGCTATCGCATAATCTATTTGATGGGTATTCATCTCAAAAAACCCTTACCATACCACATTTCCCCCATCCCGGAGGTCCGTCCTTTGGAAGCTCCGAGAACGTACATTTTAACAAGGTCAGACATCTGAACCGCATAAGCTTATTCTACTTGCAGCCCGGGCTGAAGTTTAGATGCTAAACAGTTGACGCAAGGACTTCCGGATAGCCGCCTGGTCAGCATCGCTAAGCTGGCCAATTTCTTCCAAAATATCGACTGAAACTATAGCCGCCAGACGATGGACCAAAGCTACCGATGGTTCTCTCAATCCAGCGTTTTGCCAATCTTGAAGACTAATATCAACATCGGTTAATTCGCTTCGGGTTGATACCGGAATTGCCATAACAATGTCGAACTTGCTTCGTGGCTTGCTGGTCACAATAATCGGCCGCACTTTATGGCGGTCCCATTCCAGGAAACCGACTTTCGCAAAATAAAGCCTGTAGTTACTTGCGGGCACGGCCAAGATTGACTTTCTTGCCCATCCCTAATTCATATATGTCTTCGGCCGGATCATTGAGGTAATCTTCCCCTAAAGCCCTTGCAGTTGTGGCTCTAATTTCAGCCAGTTCCTCAGCATCATTAGCCGGTTCATAAGCTAAGCGGCTCAAGGCGAGCTTGAGTAGTTCGGGGTCGTTCAGCGTAGGATACTGGCCGCGGGCGATTTTAAGCGCTCGATCCACTTCTGGCGTCCGGGCTAACCTGATAGCTTTGCTGGCTGTTTTCATAGTATTTATTGTATACCACTAAGTGCTAAAATTCAACACTAAGAGCCAGTTTCCGTTTACCCAATGGATAACCTACGGATAAGGGTGAATGGTTAAGGCTAAATGGTTTCATCAACCTACTCCTAGTGTTAGCAAGGTGGAGCTGTAGCCGGCGGTGCCAGAACATCAGTTTAACTTTTTCAAGATTTGAGCCACGTAACTTTTAAACTTAGCGAAGTCCTCACCGCTGGTAACCTGCCAGACTATTTCGTAGTCAAGGTTGCCGTATTCATGAGCAATTATATTACGCATAGCAATCGCTTGGCGCCAAGGTAGCTCGGGGTGAGCTTCGCGGAATACTTCGCTTAAAGACCGCATGTGTTCACCGATGGCTTGCACCCGCATAGCGGTAGCATCCCGAGCGTTCAAATCGGCTAAAAATTTGGCCTTGTCCTTCGGCACGTGGCGGATGGTCAAATCTAGCCAGTCCAAAATCTCTTTGAGCAGCACGGTGTCCCGCTCGGTGCCACTCACAATATAGTTACCTTGTCTCTATCAATATAAGGCCTCAGGTGCCGCGAAACGGCTCGGGAGGATACCACTTCAACACTGGTGCCACTGGCTTTGGCAAGCTCATCTCGCAGGTCGAAGTGATCAAACAGCGATACGCCCGGACCATAGTCAACCAAAAGATCCAGGTCACTGGAAGAGTTGGCGTCACCCCGAGCATAAGAACCAAAGACGCTGGCCTTAGTAACACCGTATTGGCGTAAGATACGGCGTAGTTCATTCAATTCGATCGGCAACTGTAAGTCAACGGTAGTCATGATCGAAATTATAACAGATGTGTTAGACGCCCATCATCAAACCGTGGATTAACGGTGAAAGGTAAATGGTTTCATCAGCCTACTCCTAGTGTTAGCAAGGTGGAGCTGTAGCCGGCAGAGCCGCCGGCACTAAACAGCCAGCCTATGTTGTTGCCGGAGTCTACTCCACCAGTAGAGTTATCTATGGGTGTACCGGTGCCAGTAGCAGTAGAGTCCTTGACGTCACAGTACTGGGCCGAGGTAGTGGCTGCATTGATATACCATTTGGTGCCTGTTGATGAAGAACGCAAGCTCAGCAACTGGCCGGCTGCACCCAGTAGGGTTAATGTACCGGTGATGGTTTGGGTACCACCGGCTGGGAAAGTAATAGTCCTGGCCGTAGTGCATTCCAGGTCAAGAGCGGTGAAGGTGTTGTTGCCGGTGATGGTCAGGGCGGCGCTGCCGGTGGCAGTGTGACGGAGGGTGCCGTAGGTCTTGCCGCCACCCGCGAACGTCTTGGCCGTTGCGGACGTGTCGGAAATAACAATAGTCGTGGTGGCTGCGCTAAGTGTAGTGGAGGTGCCTATGCTGAACACCGTCCCGGTGCCCGCCAGTGTCCATGTTCCCGAACCCATCGTAAGGGTGTTACCACTCGAATTGAGCACGGTAAACGCGCCCCACGTTACACCGGCGACGGCGACCAGAGCGCCATTATCTATATAACCATCACGGTTCGTCGCCTGAACGAAATTATCCGTGAGAGTGAGTGTGCCTCCTGGCGCTTTAAGATCGAAGTAGTTGCTGAACGTAACACCATTAGAAGTCAAGGAATAGCTCCCGCGACCCCTAAACACAATCTGGTTGGTGCTGCCACTAGTGGTTGTCATGCCCGCCGCGAGAGTTAGGCCACCGTAGATGCCTTCCCCATTGATAGAGACAGACCAGTTTGGACTTCCGGTGCAGGTGAATGTGAGCGTCCTGCCCAAACGCGGCATGTCCATTGAAATCGTCTGCCCCGCCACAAACGCATTCGGAATGCTCACGTCATCTTGTGGCAAAGGCACCCGCGATGTCCACCCGTGCGTTGACCAGGTGAAGGACGCGGTGCCGGTCGCGGTCTGTGTTGCGGAAACGGTCGCGTTAGTTGTTACCGCGCCCGTGTTGCCAAGCGCATCGCCGATAAACGCCGACCCCGCGTTCGTCCATGACGCCCCGCCGGAGTAGGCCAGGTTGATATCCATAAAGTCCACGTCGCCGGTGATGACGTAGGCGGCAGCGGTGATGGTGCGCTGCGTGCCGACCGTGTTCGACTGGACGAGCAGGCGGTTCACGCCCTGCGTTGAGTTGCCGCCGAGGGTGCAGGTGCCGGTGACGATAAAGCTACCGATAACGGTCAGGCCATCTGTTTTGGTAGCTGTGCCAGTTCGCGTAAAGTTTGCGAATGTCGTCGCGCCTCCGCTGCTAGGAGATATCACCTGGGCACCCGCACCGCTCATCACGAGAGACATTCCGTTGAAGTTGTTAGACCCGGAGGCGAACGTGGCCGTCGTCCCGGTAAGTGTCACAGTGGCGGTGTTAGCGGTTATTGTGAAACTGGAGACGGTGACGAGAAACGCTGTCTGCGTCGTGGTCAGGGTGATCGCCGAAGCCCCCATCGTCAGCGTCCGCGCATTCGAGTTCGAGCTAGAGAACGACCCCCACTGGCACGCCTGCCCGTTCGTGTTCAACGTCCCCGCCGTCAACGTCACCGCCCCCGTCAACGTGGTGCCTGCATTATGAATCAGTGTCAAATCGGACTTGTTAATGGTGATGGAGGCGGCGGAGAGGGCTACATCAACGGTGACTGTGGCCGCTGTACCGGAGTTGGA
>DATESY010000082.1:0-9006 GCA_035283865.1 Saccharimonadales bacterium (SeqCode) | reverse complement strand
CTTGGCTTGATAACGGTTGTTGCTGCTGACAAAACCGGCACGCTGACTAAAAACCAGCTGGAAATCGCCGCTGCCTGGACTCCCGGCAAGGACATTAACCTCAGCCAAGTAAGTTATTTGGCCCTTGGTGATGAGAGTGTTTTGGAACCGTTTGATAAAGCCATAAAGCGGTTCGCCAAGAAAGACTCTTTGGCTGCTTTATCTTTAATCAAAAAATATCCTTTCAACCAGGAGCAAAGAGCCAGCGGCGCACTTTGGGACCACAGCGGCCAAAAGACCATGTACCTTAAAGGGGCGCCCGAGCATCTGCTGAACCTCTGCCGGCTCAGCGGTGACGATACCGATGGTGCTGAGAACCATCTAAGAAGTCTGGTAGCCAAAGGTTTCCGGGTCATTGCGCTGGCTGGTGCCGAGATCGACTCTGTTCCGGAAAATCTTGAGAATCTGAAAGGCCCGACCTGGAGATTTTTAGGTTTGCTGGCTTTTGCCGATGAACTCAGGAGCGAGTCTAAGCCGGCTGTCGCCGCCGCCCAGGCCGCCGGCGTATCAGTCAAAATGATAACCGGCGACCACTTTGACACGGCTTTTTATATCGGCCGCCTGCTTAATATCAGCCCACGTAAAGAACAAGTAGTGCAAGGCAGTGAACTGCCAGCGACTGAAGAAGAACTGGTGCCCTATGTTAAACAAAAGACTGTTTTTGCCCGCATATTGCCAAAACAAAAGTTCAATATCTTAAGCGCCTTAAAGCGGTCTGAAATAACCGCTATGACCGGTGACGGGGTCAATGACGTACCGGCACTGGTTAATGCCAATGTTGGTATCGCTATGGCTGCCGGCAGTGATATCGCTAAAGACGCCGGGGACATTATATTGCTGGATAACAATTTCGCCTCAATCATCAGGGCTATCAGCGAAGGCCGCATTATCTATGACAACATCCGCAAGATGCTGTTTTACCTTCTGGCTACCAGCCTTGGCGAAGTACTCACCATAATTGGTGCGTTACTAATAGGCCTGCCACTACCGGTAACGGCCATTATGATCTTGTGGGTTAATTTAGTAACCGATACGGCTTTGGTTATCCCGCTTGGCCTGGAGCCGCCCGAGGCTGACCATATGAACCGGCCACCGCGTCCTCCCAAAGCGCCAATATTAGATAGGCTGATACTGACCCGTATCGTGCTGGTAGGTATTGCTATGTCGGCCAGTATTCTGGGCGTTTTTGCTTTCTTGGTTCACGCCGGTTACTCACATGAATATGCCCAGACAATAGCTTTCGCCATGCTGGTTTTTGCCCAGTGGGTGAATGCTTTCAACGCTAGAAGCGAACGCCATTCTCTATTCAAACGCCTCTTCTTTCCGAACTATAAACTACTGGTCGGGCTGGCTCTAGCCGCCACTGCACAGGCGCTGGTTATGTTCGGCCCGCTGAAGGACATTTTCGGCGTCCAATCAGTTGACACCGGACACCTTCTGGCCGGGCTGGCAATTACCGGCACAGCTGTTTATTTAACTGTCGAAATACATAAGTTGGTAAGCCGAAGCCGCCAGTCTATATAAATATGGCAATAATGGCCGCGCCACCCGCCAAAGTCATAACCGATGTTACTGTCCAACCGACAAAAGTAGTCGAGCGTTTGTTGGTCCATTGACCCATAATGCGCCGGTTGCTACTAATTAGAACTATTAACGCCAAAACTACCGGCGCCACTATGCCGTTGGCAATAGCTGAGTAAATTAAGGCTTTGATAGGGTCGATGCCAACGAAGTTAATACCCAAACCGACTAACATTGAAACGATTAAAACACCGTAAAAGGCGTGGGCCTGGCGGAATTTACGGTACAGGCCCTCGCGCCACTTAAAGCTTTCGCTGACCGCATAAGAGCTGGCACCGGCTAAAACTGGGATGGCCAGCAGACCAGTACCAATGATACCAACAGCAAACAAGTAGTAGGTAGCATTACCGGCTACTGGTCTAAGAGCTTCGGCTGCTTGGGCCGCCGACTCGATGTTAGTTATACCCTGAGGAAAAAGGATCGCACCAGCCGCGGCAATGATAAAGAACATGACTACATTGCTAAGAAACATGCCGCTCCAAACATCAACCCGCATATTATGCACGGCTGCTTTATCTGTACCTTCCCGTGAGGCGACAGTAGTTTCACCCTTTGAGATTTTATCTTCAACTTCCTGGGAAGTTTGCCAAAAGAACAGGTAGGGCGAGATAGTCGTACCCAAAACAGCGCAAACTAGCAGTATCTGATCACGGTCAAATTGCAGAACGGGCGTAATGGCGCTGCGGGCTATATCACCCCAGTTCAGCTTAGCCAGCAGGGCTGAGGCAATGTAGGCCAAAAGGACCATGGCCAACCATTTAAGGTAACGGGCGTAACGGGCATAGGGCATGAAAATCTGCATCAGTAGTATTAAAACAACAAAACCGATAACCAAAAAACTATAGTTAAAGCCCGGCTGCAAAAGCTGCACGGCTTTGGCCATGGCGCCCAGGTCAGCACCGATATTAAAGGAGTTGGCGGCGAATAGCAGAAGCGTACAAGTATAGAGGATTTTCTTGGAAAAATGTTGCCGGATACTACCGGCCAGTCCCCGGCCGGTTACTAGGCCGATACGGGCGCACATTTCCTGGACGATAGCCATCAACGGAAAGGTTACGACCGATAACCAAAGTAACCCGAAACCATACTGGGCGCCAGTCTGGGAATAGGTGGCTATACCGGAGGGGTCATCATCGCTGGCACCGGTCGTTAAACCAGGGCCCAGCTCGTGCCAATATTCCTCGGTCTTTTTAATTGGCTTAGCTGCCTCAAGTCTCTCAACCTCTTTTAATAGGGGGTTTTTGCTCATTTTTATCCTAATGAGCTTATGGTAAAGCTTTTTGACTTGACCCGCCAGCTCATTTTTTATAAGCTTATGTTTACTTGCTGCGGTTTTTTGAGAGACTGCATCAAAAATAAAAAGAGTGGGAGAAAACTAAAAATGCCTATCAAGGTTAAGGTTGTGCGCTCACGCACACACAAAATAAAGGTGCAGATAGAACACCCGTTTTGGCTTAGCTACCAAATATATTAGCTATTGATTGGGCTGGGATTGCTTGGCAATCTCAGCGTCAATAAGCGCTTGGAATTTTTCGAACTGCGGCCGGTTGTTCTGGTCCGTAAATTTAGAGTTTTCAATGTAGCTGCCATTTAAGAAAAAAGTTGGCGTGGACATCGGCCG
Organism: Saccharimonadales bacterium (SeqCode); assembly: GCA_035283865.1. Lineage (GTDB taxonomy): Bacteria > Patescibacteriota > Saccharimonadia > Saccharimonadales > UBA10212 > UBA6824. Next base: position 5,765 of record DATESY010000082.1, on the reverse strand, counting down.
GCCGGTCTTACTAAATTCCTCTAGGTCGGCCTGGATAGTTGAGTTAACTTGCTCGCTGGCGAAATCAGCTTGGAACTTCGTTAGGTCAAGTCCTAGCTGCTGAGCGTAAGCATCGAAGAGGTTACGGGCGCTGGATGAAGTAGTCCAACCCTCCCAATTAGTACGGTTATATAGCATGTCGTGCATCTCCCAGAATTTGTTCTGAAGGGCAGCAGCCTCAGCTGCCCGGGCAGCGGCAAAGGCATTGGGGTGGATTGAGGTAAGAGGCAAGTGCCGGAACTGAAAGTGGAGATCCTTGGCATAAACTGTTCTAACCTGCTGGATTACGGGTTCATAAGCTAAACAGGCTTGGCATTGGAAATCACCGTATTCGACCAAAGTAACATTTTTAGTCTTCTCACCAAGGACATGGTTGCTGGGCGGGGAACTTGAGCCGGTCTTTGATTTATTTGTTGAGTTTTGTGAAAAAACAAAAATCCCACCAAAAACTATTACTAAGACTGCTAGGATGGCTAAAAATCGCTTATCCATTTAAAACCTATTTTAACACATAATAATATCAAATGCTATAGAGTAAGATAAATATATGAAAACACTAGCGATTTTATTGCTGGTTTTGGCCTTTTTAAAATGCCTGCTGCTTTATAAGACTTCAAAGGCTTTACCTTTAACTGAACTGCGCCGGCGGGCTCGTTCAACCCATGACAAAAAAACCCAAGCCTTATATAAACTGCTGGCTTTTCAGAGTTCTCTAAGAATCTTCATTTTAGTGATTGGCGGGGTTTCAGCTGCAGTCTTACTGCTGTTAGCCGCCAGCGTCTCAGGCTGGCTGGTGGCCGCTTTTATATTAGCCACCGCCTGGCTGCTCCTGGACGATAGATTCATAGTCAAACCAGGCAGCTGGTTATGGAAGATAGCCGGCGTCATTGCACCCATTGAGTTACCTGTCGTAAATTTCTTGCAGCCAGCCTTAGCTCAGTTGTCTAACACCATTGGCCAGCCTAAAATCCATAGCGGGGTTTATGAAAAAGAAGACCTGCTGGAGCTACTGGACCGTCAAAAAAGCCAGATCGATAACCGCCTTTCCGAAACGGAACTAAAAGCGGCTCGTGGGGCATTGACTTTCGGAGATAAAACAGTCTCTAGTGTTATGACACCCCAGAGGGCTGTGGAATGGGTCAATAAAGATGACTCAATTGGTCCTAAACTTATGGACGATCTACATAAAACCGGCTTTAGCCGCTTTCCGGTCATTAGCGGCAGTTCCAAACCAACTAACCCGGAAGTTGTTGGCACGCTTTACCTTAGCGACCTGCTTAAAAATTTGGAAAAGCCAGGTAAAGTCAGCGACATTATGAAACACGACGCCCATTTTATTAACGAGTCACACACACTTCTACAGGCACTTGATGGCTTTTTAAAGTCCGGGCATCATCTGTTAATTGTGGTTAATAACTTCGAAGAAGTTGTTGGGGTACTAACCCTGGAAGACGTGCTAAGCCAGGTTTTAGGCCAGCCAATCAGCGATGAATTTGACCGTTACCATGACCTGCGGGCTGTGGCTGGGCACGAAGCTAAAAAATAATCCGATACTTCAGCGGCTCATCTGTTACAATGGCTGGTATGGACCGGGTTTTAACCAATGATGTCGGTAAACACGCCGGCAAAGAAGTCACGCTCAAAGGCTGGTTGCATAAAAAGCGGCTGCTGGGCGGCCTTAACTTTATTGTCCTGCGTGATCGAGGTGGCTTAGCCCAAATCGTGGTTGAGGACGAAGCCGAAGTTGAGAAACTGCGTGGTATGCAGCTGGGTACAGTCTTAGAAATTACTGGTAAGGTACACAAGGAAGAGCGGGCCCCAGGCGGTGCTGAAGTACGTGAACCTAAAATAACGGTGTTGGTAGCCGTGGAACATGAATCACCAATTGAAATAGATAAACCGCTAAGCCATAAACCGGAAAACTTAGACACCCTCTTCGATAATCGTGTCATTGGCCTGCGTAATTTAAAAGAGCAGGCTATCTTCAAGATCCAGGCTGAAGTTAAGGAAGCTATACGAAGATATCTGCGCAGTGAAGACTTCGTAGAGTTTAACTCGCCTAAACTGCTGCCTGGCGCTACCGAGGGCGGGGCAGAAGTCTTTAAATTAGAGTATTTCGGCAAAGAAGCCACTCTAGCCCAGAGCGCTCAGTTTTATAAACAAATCATGGTTGGTGTCTATGAACGGGCCTATGAAATTAATCCAACCTACCGGGCTGAGCCAAGCGCTACTACCCGCCATATGAGCGAGTTTATAACCGTCGATGCTGAAATGGGCTTCATTGAATTCCCAGATTTACTTAACTTGTTAAGTAATTTATTAAATTCAGTAGTTAATGATGTTTGGAAAAACAATGAAGTTGAACTCAAACTTTGGGAAGCGAAAAAACCAGTTCTGCCGGCTAAGATTCCTACTATGACCATGGCTGAAATACATGAAAAGTATTCTAAAGATACTAAACAAAACTCTGTTGGCGAAAAAGACTTACGGCCTGATGAAGAACGCTGGATTTGCGAATACGCCGCTAAAAATCTTAGTAGCGAAGCTATATTTGTTACTGACTGGCCAGCCAGTGAAATGAAGTTTTACCATCAAGCCCAAGAAAAAAACCCGGAGTTAGCTGAGCGTACAGACTTGCTATTTAGAGGCGTAGAGATAGCCACTGGGAGCATGCGTGAGCATCGCTATGATAAGTTAGTTGAACAGCTTAAAAAAATGACTGGATCAAGTCCAGACGATCCAGGCTTCAAATATTTCCTGCAAGCTTTTAAATATGGTATGCCGCCACACGGTGGCTTTGGCCTGGGGTTAGAACGGCTCACCGAAAAAATCATAGGTTTACATAATGTTAAAGAAGCCACCCTATTCCCTCGTGATATGAACCGCTTAGCTCCGTAACGATGAAAATTCCTATTAAGACCCTAAAGAATGGCTTTTCGTTGCCGATTTACGGCATGGGGCTTTGGCAAGTAGGTGGACGGTACGAGTCGGACACTAGTAAAGATAATGAAGAAATAGAAAATATTCATCGAGCCATCGGACTAGGCATCACACATTTTGATACAGCCGAATCTTATGCAGCTGGGCATTCAGAGGAAATACTAGGTCAAGCAATCCAAGGTTTAGACAGAAGCAAATTATTAATTGCTACAAAAGTTTCTCCTGAGCATCATAAGTACGATGATTTATTGCGGGCTGCACAAGGTAGCCTGAATCGATTAAACACCAGTTATATTGATCTATATATGCTGCACCGCTATCCGCCTAAGGGCACAATGATTGAGGAGACAATGCGCGCCATGAATGAATTAATGGAACAGGGCGTGATTAAAAATATCGGCGTTTCCAACCTTACGGAGAATAGATTTAAAGAAGCGCAAAAACATACCGCATATCCCATTGTCTGCAACCAGGTTCATTACAACGTTGAATATAGGGAAGTCGAAGAAAGAGGGGTACTTAAATTCTGTCAGGAAAACGACACATTGCTCGTTGCTTATCGACCACTCCAAAAAGGTGAACTACCGAAATCAGCTTTGCTGGCCGAAATAGCTAAAAAATACGATAAAACACCAACACAAGTTGCGCTTAATTGGTTAATTTCACAGGGTAACGTAGTAACTATCGTCAAAACCAGCAATATTGATCACCTAAAAGAAAATCTAGGTGCAATAGGCTGGGAGTTAGAGTTCAGTGATGTTGAGCGCATAAGGAAAGAATACGAAGTCCAGTATAGAATTTCTGACGTCGTCCCATTAGATTACGGAGCTGATATAGCTCCCTGAAAAATTCAAAGACACTTAACGGATCAAGTATCTTTACTACTCAGGTCATAATACACGTTGTAAATAAAACGTTGAACTATTTTTCAACATAGTCCATATTATCTGTTGGAGCAGATATGAAAAACCTAAAGCAATTGGGGGATAAGCTAAAGCAAGAGAGGGTTCTCCTTAGCCTGTCTCAAGCTGAACTGGCAGAAGCGATGGGAATCGATACCACGCTGCTATCTAAGATCGAAAATGGTCATATCCAGCCTACCCAAGAGCAGCTGCAGGCCATCATCAACGCTCTGCAACTAGATGAGCCAAGGGCACTGGCATTCTGGAACTTAAGTGGCCGGCCGGCCAGCTTTGTCACCACTCAGCGTGTTAGTAAAAGTGACCTAGAAAGGACTGATAACATGAGTGCTAAAAATGTCGATACTAAAGTTTCGGAAATGAGTTTTACGATCGACCCAACCCGGGTGCAGACGCTTTACAGCGATATTACGGCTGTTCTCTCAACCGATAACGGCATGACTTTACACTTTGGCCAGCATATGGCCGGATCAAATAACTCCAACGTTGTTGCTAGCGTAGGGGTGTCTTTTGAGCACGCCAAAAAAATTGCTGAGGCAATTAACAACGAGCTGGCAAAAAACGAGCGCTAACCCAGTTATAGAGTTAGCGCCCAGCAATTCAATTTTAACACGCGCAGTAAGTAAATGAGGCCTAATCCTTAGAGGCCTCATTTATATATTACTTAAGTTAAAAAGTGGCAAAAGCCACCAAAAGACTTTATAGTTTAAGCATAATGGCCGAGCAGGTGGACAAACCAGAGCAGGCACCGGTTGATCAACCGCCGGTAGATGTAGAGTTGCCTCTACCCGAACAGCCTGCTGTAAATAAGCCAGCACCGGAAACTAAAAAAGCCAAGTTAATTGGGATTGGGCACTGGCAGCGTTTTCGAGGCTGGTATGTTGGCCATAAAAAATGGTCAATACCACTAAGCATTCTTGTGCTGCTGTTGATTCTGCTGGCAGTACCGCTGACGCGATACAAAGTAGCCGGATTAGTCCTTAAAAAGAATTTTACGGTGCTGGTAAGTGATTTAACTACAAACACACCGGTTAGCGGTGCCAGTGTTAGCGCCGGACCTGCCAGCGCCTTAACCGATGGCAATGGTAAGGCTAAGCTGCGTTTATCTGTCGGTAACCATAACGTAACCGTATCTAAGAAGTACTACCAGGATCGCTCAGCTAAGGTCTTGGTGCCAATTCTAGGCCAAAAGAGCATACCAACCATTACCGCCCAGGCTACCGGTCGTCAAGTGAAAATCGCTGTTAAAAACGTTATCTCTAAAAAAGCCCTAGAGAATGTTGATATCAAAGTCTCAGATATTACGGCTAAAACAGACAAGGACGGCCAAGCCTTGGTAGTTCTACCGGCTGGCATCTCCAGCCAAAAAGCTAAATTATCACTGGCGAACTACAATGACGCTGAGGTTGCGGTTAAAATCAGTGACTCTAAAGTTGAAGAAAATGACTTTAGCCTCACACCGGCCGGCAAAATATATTTCTTGTCCAAACTCAGTGGCAAGATTGATGTCGTTAAAGCTAACTTAGATGGCACCAAGCGTGAGACAGTGCTGGGGGGTACCGGCCGCGAAGACAACCAAAGTACTGTGCTGCTGGCCAGCCGCGACTGGAAATATTTGGCCCTGCTATCTCGTCGTGACTCAGATCTAGCCAAACTGTATCTGCTAGAGACTAGCACTGATAAAGTTACGGCTGTCGATGAAGGCAATGCCAATTTTGAGCTGGTTGGCTGGGCCGATAATAATTTCGTTTACCTGGTTAACCGCCTCGGCTACCAACAGTGGCAGCCCAAAGCCAGTGCTCTAAAAAGCTACAATGCCGGCACTAAAAAGATAACCGTCTTAGATGAAACTGATGCTCAGGGCTC
>DATESY010000081.1:0-4854 GCA_035283865.1 Saccharimonadales bacterium (SeqCode) | reverse complement strand
TTAGGCGCAGTCTCAAAGAACAGATGCTGGCTACTAAAGTAGCCGCCAAGCTCGATACTACCGCGCATGCCAGAGCTGAGGAAGCATTAAAGCATTTACACGATGGCGGCGACTTTGCCGACCAAGCCAAGGTGGCTTCTGATGCATCTGACAAACAAAATGGTGGCGACTACGGTTTTGGTATTACCAAAACCAACCCCAACGTGCCACCGGAAGTTATTGACCAGCTGTTTAAGCTTAAAGCTGGCGAAGTATCTGACCTTATTCTGGCCAGCCGGACTGATGTCAGCCAACCTAACACCCTGGAAATTGTCAGAGTTAATGCTAGCGATGGTACAACCGTCACGGCCCAGCACATTTCCTTTAACCTTAAGGACATCAGTGTCTATATTGATGAGCTGAAGAAACAGCAACCTGTTAAGACCTACGTCAAGTTCTAAACAGCTCGTTGTGTTTTTATCTGTAAATTGCTAAACTTACCGGTGTTCTAAGGCAAATATGGACCGGTGGAGCAGCGGAGTGCTCGTCTCCCTGTCACGGAGAAGGTCGCGGGTTCAAATCCCGTCCGGTCCGCCATCATGCTTATGCTTGCATTGACTAAATTTATTAATTAGCATTTTGATATGCAAAGAGAGCATTACTCTCTACAGTTAGGTGATATAACCCGAGCAGAGTTTGAGGCGAATAAGCACCTGAGAATTAAAGCTAGTACTTTTCAAGCAGGAGATGAGTGCGTCATGAGAATCATGATGCCTCCTGTCGGAGGAGCAGATTATGTATCAGACCATCTGGTTAGAGTGGAAGCAGTAAGGCAAGATGAAGAAAACCCTTCTATTACTGTATTAGCAGTGAGCCATTTAGAGCCTCGTAGTGAGGATTGGGAGCCCGGCCCGGCTGATATGTCGGTAGCAGATGACAGTATGATTAAACTGCGAAATGTTGGTCAAAGAGGTAGGAAGTCTTCAAGTCCAATACCGGATTGGCCTAAAGGTTTAGTAGATATGGGCTATTTCCTGACAAATGAGGATGCTGGGAGAGTTGAGTAAAGTAGTTTCAGGCTTCTTCCACTAAGGGCCGCCACATTTATGTAACTTTAGTGCCGACGGATTGGCCCTGAACTGCTTTTTTAAGATTCTCTCGGGATAGTTTAAAAACAATTATGGGCAGTTTGTGGTCCATGGCTAAAGCTGTAGCGGCGTTATCCATAACGTTTATATCCGGATTTTGTAGTGTCTGCACGTGCGTGAGTGACTCATATTTCTTAGCATCTTTATGCTCTGTCGGGTCTTTATCGTAGACCCCGTCTACTTTGGTGGCTTTTAAGACCACCTCACAGCCCAGGCGTAGAGCATAACTCACCGCTCCGGTATCGGTAGTAACATATGGGCTGCCGGTACCACCGGCAATCACTAGCACCTCACCGCTTTTTAGATGCTTAAGGGCAGAGCGCTCGGCGAAAGCCTCGGCCGCCTTCTCAACTGCCAACGAGCTTTGTAGGTGGGCTGGTTGACCAACTGATTCCAGAACGTCTGTTAGGGCCAAGGAGTTAATAACAGTAGCAGTCATTCCCATATAGTGGCCGGTAGTTGGGTGGAGGCCTTTAACTTTTAGGTCCCGACCACGGGCAAAGTTACCACCACCCACTATCACAACTACCTGAACCCCCAGGCTAGCAATGGCCTTTATGGCTCTTGCTAGGTCGTTGATAAAATCAGAATCAATACCAAAACTGTTATTACCGGCAAATTGCTCGCCGGACAGTTTCAGCAACACTCGCTTATATTTCACTGCAGCTCATACTACTTTGTTATACTCGGATTTAGCAAATGCCACCTTAGCTCAGCTGGCTAGAGCGCCGCTTTCGTAAAGCGGAGGTCTGGGGTTCGAGTCCCCAAGGTGGCTCCAGAAATAGCTTGTGCTAAGCGAGTGTAGTACAGTGGTAGTATGTCAGCTTCCCAAGCTGGAGATACGGGTTCAATTCCCGTCACTCGCACCAAAAACTATGTGGAAAATAATTGTCAATATTTGCTTGGTTCTGATCAGCTTTGTGGGTAGCTTCATTGCTTACATCGCAATCTTTGGAACGATTTTTAGCGGTGGCAGCACTGACACCGTTTCCTCATTAAACGCCGGCCTTTATGCCTTTCCACTTTCTTTGCTACTGTCATTAGCAACATCTATTTATGTAATCAAGTTGTATAAAAATTCAAACACCCTTAACATAAGTAGTCCAAAGACAAGATATAAAATCTATGTACTACTAATACTTATAGGACTAATTGTTTATCTGGTTGGGGTCCGACTATAATTCTTCAAAGCGTGTAAAATAAAAGTTAATGGCTAATAGCTATCGGCTAATGGCTGCCAGCGAATTTTATGGAACTACCAAAGAAATTTTTTCACGACCGGACAGTCTTGTTATTAGTGATGCTTTTGTCGGTGCTGTTAGTGATTGGCGTATCATTGGTACTGCTACGTTTTGACGTCTCTAAAAACCCAACCACCATTGTGGCTTACCGGCCTAATATCTCTGGGGCCAGCTACCAAAGCGGCAAACCGATAGATATCTACTCCTTAGCGGTCTTTATGGCTATTACAGCTGTCGGGGCAGTCATCTTGAGTGCCCGGGTCTATAACCTCAAGCGCTATTTAGCTGTTTTCATCCTGGCCAGTAGTGTCTTCTTAATGATCCTTGCAACTATTGTCGCCAACTCCTTAATTTCATTACAATAACTCCGTGAAATCAATTGAAATCCCCCGTTCTGGCGAGCGTGATTGGCGTTACCGGCTTTTGGAAATCCTGCCCGGGGCTTTAACTTGGACAATTTTAGCTTTACCGATCGTCCTTGGCCTGATTAACCCCAAGCTGGCAGCCTATTTTGTCATCAGCTTCCTGCTGATTTGGTTTGTCCGGGCTATGGCTATCGCCGCCCGTTCCATACAGGGGTGGAACCGCATGAGCTACTACAAAAAACTGCCGTGGCAGGCCATGAATGATGACCTGGAGGTTCTAGAAGCTCGGGCCGCTGGTGCCCCGAAGTGGCATAGTCGCAATCTTAAACGGGTAGGGGAGTATATCGGGCTGGCACAGATCAAGCCCAGCGAAGTCTATCACGCCGTTATAGTGGCAATCTGGAATGAACTCGATGTTTTAGAATCGACCATCGTTGCTGTCCAAAAAAGCCATTATGACCTTAAAAAAGTCATCTTGATCATTGCTTACGAGCAGCGCGGTGGTGCAGAAGTTGAGGACTTTGTAAAGTCGATAGTTAAGAAATATGGCCAAGATTTCTATTATTCTGAAGCGGTCAGGCACCCTTGGCCGATGACCGGAGAAGTCATTGGCAAGGGAGGCAACGTTACCTATGCTGCTCGCCGCTTAAAAGTCTTTTTGGAAGAGAGAAAACTGGAGCCTAGCAGAGTTTTAGTAACAACTCTTGATTGTGATAACCGCCCCGATAAAAACTATCTGTCGGCTCTAACTTACACCTACTGTTCTACCGAGGAACCGCTTTATGCCTCCTACCAACCGATTACCATGTATACCAATAACATCTGGGATGCCCCGGCACCAATGCGGGTAGTGGCTACAGCTAATTCCTTCTGGACAGTTATGCTAACACTGCGGCCACATATGTTACGCAATTTCTCGGCCCATGCCCAACCGATGTCGGCTCTCATTAAAACTGACTTTTGGAGCGTACGGACCATTGTCGAAGACGGCCATCAATACTGGCGGTCTTTTTTTCGCTTTGAGGGTAAATATGAGGTATATCCTATTTATCTGCCAATTTACCAAGACGCGGTTTTGGCCGATAGTTATAAAAAGACGCTTAAGGCTCAGTTCAAGCAGGTTCAGCGCTGGGCCTGGGGTTGCAGCGACATCGCCTACGTCTTTTATAACGGTTTCTTAAAGAAAAACCGTATCCCTAAACCCCGCCTGATTGCTAAATTCGCTCGTTTACTAGAGAGTCACATTAGTTGGTCGACTACCCCCATAATCTTGGCGGTAGCGGCTTGGCCGCCGTTTCTGCTAAACCCCCAAAGTTATCTGGCTAACCAGTTGCCGCAGTTGGTGAGCTGGATCCAACGAATATTAGTGGCCGGTATCTTAATTTCACTCTTCTTAAGTATGCGCTCTTTACCGCCTAAGCCAGAGAGGTATAAACGGCGACGGACAGTCTGGATGATGCTGCAATGGATCTATTTACCCTTTACGACCATTATCTACAGTTCCTTCGCTGCCATTAATTCCCAAACTAGGCTAATGTTCGGCTGGTATCTGGGCTGGGTAATAACTGAGAAGGCCGTTAAGAAGTAATTGCCTGCTGGCTGGTCTGTAAAGAAGGGTGTTCGGCCATATAGCGCAGGTAGGCACGTTTATCTAAACGTTTTAACACCTTAGCAGCTGCTCGGCTAATCTGTTTTGGCTCAATACGCGGCTTATCTGGTAGCTTTAGGAGTTCCCGGATTACGGTAGAGGTAACTTCCCGGGCGGCTAGGTAACAATCTTTGCGGTCTTGCAGAGCCAGCAGGACTTCAGTGAAGAGCATATCGCTTATAAAGGGCGTAGAACGCCCAGAACCAACTAGTAGGGCAGAAGATAGGTCTATGGCCTCATGGGAAGTAAAAACAGCCCTGCAGGCCTGGCATTGGCGCCTACGCCATACTTGGTTGCTGCGTTTTTGATGGCGGCTGTTAGTAACCCGGGTCTTGGAATGGCAATATAGGCAAACCATGTCAACATATTGTCATAACCCTGGGATAAATGCTAGTGGATAAGATTGGTTTTTAGTGGATAAAAAAACCGACCCTCAGGTGGAGCCGGTCAAGCTAAGTCTCTCACCGCTTAGC